>JAKAFK010000128.1 GCA_021817985.1 Pseudomonadota bacterium
TCATGCCGATGTTCTGCATCTCCGTGTCCTCCAAGGGGGTGGTCTTAGACATCCTTGGAAACAGTCGCGGATGCCCGACCGCCCTCATGGAATCTCCCTGATGGACGGCATCCACGAAGGGATCGAGGTCGCCGGACGCGCCCTGCTGGAGGAAGCCCGCCGCACCGGCCGTCCGCTAGCAACTTGGCGTGATGGCAGGGTCGTTCCGGTCGATGCCGATGGCCGCCCCGTCTCCGAGCAGGAGGTGACGAAGGGCGTCCCGCAGTAAAGGGGGGGGGCACCACCGTCCGGCACACCCGCGGCACATCGGCAAGGTCCGACATCGCGATCTCTGCCTTCGGAGGGCAAAGGTCGTTTCCCCCTTCCACCCCGCAGGATCCTGCGCTATAAACCCCGTTCCGCGTCACCACGCGCATGCGCAGCCGTAGCTCAGCTGGATAGAGCGCTGCCCTCCGAAGGCAGAGGTCGTAGGTTCGAATCCTACCGGTTGCGCCAATTTTTCAAGCACTTAGCTGATATCGCAGTATCCAGTATCCCGTCTGGTGTCCAGTCCAGGCATGGATGTCAATGGATGCGCGTGGACGGCGCGCGCCCATGCCAATGCCGGCCCACGCCCCGGCGACGCTTGTCAAGGGAATAAATCACCGCCCCATCCGTCTGCTTTATTCGTCCGTGGCCGCACGTGTCCACGCCTGTCAGCATGAGTCCATGCAGACCTGGAGGCTGGCATGGAAGCGGTAGCGCAGGATAAGGCAGGGTGGCGCCCCGTCGAGTGGGCACACGCCGTGGGGATCAGCAGGGCAAGAGTCTACGAGCTTTTGCAAGATGGGCGGATTGACTCCGTAAAGGATGGCTCCGCGCGCATTATCATTACTCCGCCCCGCGCCTTTTGCTGTCTTTACGGCAGGAATAGTGTGATGGCAAAGACCAATAATGAGAAAAATCGCGAATCGGAAGCGCGGAGGAAAGCCGGCGGCGAAAAGAAAGCGTCGGTCTGGGTGCCGATCGGGCGCGTGGCCGAGCTAAAAGCTATTGCCGCGTGCTGGTGCGCAGAGCACCGAGCTGCCCGACGTGAGCGTCGAGCGGAGCGGCTGGCGGCGATGGCTGCGGGGGGAGATGCGGCGTGATCGCGCTGCACGGCATCCACCAGCAGCTCGAACTCTTCGGCCTGGAGGCGCGGCGCGCCGAGGCCAGCGGGGACCAACGGCAAATCGCCCGACTGGAGGCGGCCAGTCGCGCGATGCTTGAGAATTTCAAGGACGCCGACAGCATCGCGTGGACGCACGCAGCGTTTGCGCAAGTTGGCCTTCCGCATTCCCGGCCGGCCTCAGACGCAGCGCCCTGGCACCGTGCCAACGGTCGGCTTCATCTTCTCGTGGAGCCAGGCCGAATCATTGACCATGGCGAGCCCCGACTCGTGGGCGTGCCCTATGGCGCGACGGCGCGCCTAATCCTCATCTATGTACAGTCTCATGCCGGTCGAGATGGCATTGTCCCGCTCGGCCGCTCGCTGTCAGCGTGGCTGGGAAAGCTCGGACTACAAGTCACCGGCGGAAAAAAAGGAACTATCACCGCCGTGCGCGAGCAAATGTTGCGCTTTGCGCGGTCTCGCATGTCGCTCCATTGGACAGACGCCACGGGAACCAGCGCCAGGATCGTTGATCAACTGCCTGTTGACGGCATGACGCTGTGGCATAACGTCGACCCTCACCTGCGGGACTGGCATGAAGCGCTGCACCTGACGCAGCCGTTCCTGGAGGCGCTGCGCGAGCACGGCATGCCTCTCGCCGATCATGCCATCAGGTATTTGCGGGGTACACCTCTCGGGCTCGACATTTACACGTGGTTGGCCCACCGACTGCCCAGGGTGACGAAGCGGGAGGCGGGGCGCCTACTCGATTGGCCGGCCCTAGCTCAGCAGTTCGGAGCACACTATGCGCGTCCTGATCACCTCGGCGGGCGTATCAGGGCCCTCTTGCCCGATGTGCTGGCCGTCTACCCCGGCGCCAGGGTCGAGGCGAATTCCGGCGGCGTGCGACTTTGGCCGTCGCCGCCAGCGGTACCTCGAAGAGAACGATCGCGCTGATGACAGCCATGGTTATCCACGCAGAAACGGTGACATCGGCGAATTCCAATACGCAGCCTTCTCGCAGTCGCACACCAGGCGTTGCGCGGCGTTTCGAGGTTCGTCCACGCAGAAACGATGACAATCCTGGTCGGCCCAATTGCCCACGCAGGATCGGTGACAAGGCTACGGGCTATCCACGCAGGATCTGTGACGTCGCGGCGGGCAGTCCACGCAGAAACGATGACACGGCAGCGGTTTACCCACGCAGAAACGGTGACAGAGTTCTCAGCGGCTTGGGCGCCATTCGCACACGCACATGAGAATTTCCGCGGGGTTGACAGCGTTGTCCACGCAGAATCTGTGAGAGCCGGTGATGCCCCCTATACAGTGACCTATAGATCTTTTCTTACCGATACAGAATCGGTACGCGGGTATAGCAGGGAGATCGAAATGATCGGGACCACAAGTAAGCTGCGCGACACCACCCGCGACCAGGCCTCACAGGCGCTCTTGGATATCATCATCGAGATGACGGGCGCCCTCTCCCCATACCCTCCGGCCGCGACAGGCGAGCACTTGGCCGAACTGGCGGCCCAGGCCAAGGCCTTGGCCGTGGCGCTGGAATACCGCGCCGCCAGCTTCGCCGACTTGATCGATTGGGTATGCGCGTGTGGGCTCGCTATCGCGGAGCCCACGGAAGAGGCCGACCGTATCCGCCGCCTCTTCGGCTTGCCCACGAAGGGCGAGGAGGAGGCGCGTCAGGTTGGAAGCTGGTGGCCGCACCTGCCCTGGTAAGCCGTCAGAAAGGGAGATTATCGCTGTCCTGAGGCTGCGCCAGGAGATGGTCAATGCGGCTATGGTGAGCAATCCAGTCGCGCGTGCTCGGGCAGATCCAGCCTGTGACGGTGAGGATGTTCTGATAGTCCGCATTCAGGTGGCGGGGGAAGATCGGCTCATGGTGGGCGATGCGGTTCCTCAGTGTGCGCAGGTAATCGAGCGGCGCATGCGCCTGTTGGCGGCTAAGCTTGGTATGGGCGAAAGCGCGGTAGAGACACGGACGCCACAGGGTCATCTCGTAATTGCATCTTGGGCCACGTCCGCCCGGCGGAAAGCCGCCGCGGCCGAGCAAAGTGACCCAAAAACCGAAGGACAGTGCCGCCACCAGGTGCGGCGGGTCGGCAGCATACCGATCACGTTGCAGGTCGCTCTTGGCGGCGGCAATCCTGGCCTGGGTGCCGGCATCTAGGCCGCATCGCGGATCGTCGTACCAGGTTGTCCCGTAGGTCGCGGACAGCTCCCGGTGCATGGCGTTGCGCAGTGCCACTTCGAGTCCCTGTAGGGGGCCATAGAAGGCGGCGCTCACCGCGGTGTTCCAGGTGTAGATCCGCAACGCCTTCTCCCGATCACCTCCGGCAGCGGCAACATAGGTGGCCATGCGCTCAGGCGACAGGGACGTCTCCAGCGCCTGGAGCAACGCATTGTTGAGATTGAACGGCTTGACGACCATGGGGGAGGAGACCTATATGTCTTCACGTAAGCCCCGGACCCGCCTCTGCCTCTGGCATGCGACCGGGGCTCAGCGTTTCTAGAAACCGGGGCTATCCGGCAGGGGTGTGGGCTGCCTGCGAGGCCGTCGCCGGAACCCAGGCTTGGCCACCGCTTCGCGGCGCTGGCGGTTTTCTTCCTCGACCTCCTTGAATTCAGGCTCCAGCTCCTGGAGCCGCTTCACCAGCCCCGACAGGTCATAGGTGTTGCTAAGCTTGCCTCCGTGGCGGCCGATGCGCTCGATCCGCTTCACTAGGCCGGCCTTCTCTAAGTCGGCGATGTGACGCTGCACCTGCCGCGTGCTCAAGCCGATCCGCTTGGACAAAGCCTCCTTGCTGGGGAATGGCTTGCGCTTTTCATCCCACCAGTAGTCGCTGAGCTGCAACAAGACGGCTAGCTGAGTGGGATTGAGTCCGAGGCGCTGCTGGGCGCGCAGGAGGAGTGAAGGGACGATGGAGAACCCAAGGTCCATCACTGCCTTGCCCCACTTTTCCTCCGACGCTTTGGCGGCCTTGGCGGGCCGCAGCGGGATGACTTTGGCTGTTTCTTGAGCATCACTCATGGCGGTCCTCGCTCCTGCACGTTTTCAATATGCCGGAGGATCGCCTGGGTTTCAAGCTAGGGGCATAGGACGCCTATGTCTCATCCCTGGCGGCAAGCATGTCCCGGCCCTAGGGGCGGGAGCGTCCAGTCTGAAGCAGGATGTCCGGTAATCCAGCACCCATGGCAAGGGAAGACCAACGAGGAATCCCAGGAGCCTCCAGGCGCCCATGTCTGGAGGGGCGGGGGCGATGCCGCCGGCCGTAGCGGCTGGGGCGGCGATTTTCGTTGGCTTGCACTGCCCTGCACCGGCTGCGCTGACCTGATGGAGCCCAGTTGCGTCATTGCCACCATCTGGTGGAGTGGCCCCCGTCAGCCGCGGTTGTGCCAACACCCAGGCCGCGCCCACCCAACAATCCTACGGACTTCAACATGTAGCCTCGGACCAAGCCGAGGCACCTGGCGCAGATTCACGTCGGGCGCCCTCCGTAGATCGCCGGCCGTGTCGAACGGCGCCCCGACCAGCACGTCACGGGCACGCTTCGAGAATGGCAGCATCTCAACGGGCACGTCATCACTGATCGAATCGATACCCCAGCCGCCGACGATGCGCCGGATGCCGATGACCTCCGGGATGCCGAGATGCCAGATGCCGAGCAGCGCTTCGTCCGGCGCCTGGCTCAGGTCTCCGGCCGTCCGGAACCCGGCGCCGAGAAGGCGCCGGGCCACACGGGCAGGCAGCGGCAGGGCAAGAATCGGAGTGGCCGGATCCATCCCGTTAGTCCTCCCCGAGGAGGGCACTGGCAAGCCCGCCGAGACGCCCCGTAACCCCTTCGCCGGCGCCGGCCCGCCATCCTTCCCGCATACGACGGACCCAACCGTGACGGGGAGCGTTGTCTTCGGCTTGGGGATCGGCGCCCCCCGGCCGGTAACCAAGCCGGTTGTAATCCTCATCC
>JAKAFK010000129.1 GCA_021817985.1 Pseudomonadota bacterium
TGGGCCGTTAGCTCAATTGGTAGAGCAGCGGACTCTTAATCCGTAGGTTGAAGGTTCAAGTCCTTCACGGCCCACCATCTAATCAAGTACTTATGACGCTCCGCCGAGCGCAGGGCCAGCGGGCGGTGACGGAATCGTGCCGCCATCGGCTGCCGCGGGCGGCGCGCCGCGAGCGGTGGCCCCGCCCAGCGGCGCGGCAACCGCCTCGGCATGCCTCGCGTAGTCGCCGGGTGCGAGGTGTGCATAGCGCCGGACCATCGTCTCGGACTTCCAGGCGCCGAGGTCCTGCAGGACGTAGAGGGGTGTTCCGCTCTGGGCGTGCCAACTCGCCCAGGTATGGCGGAGGTCGTGCCAGCGAAAGTCCTCGATTCCTGCACGCGCCAGAGCGCGCCTCCAGGAGTAGGTATTCGCCTGGTTGATCGGCTTGCCGCGATACGCGAAGACGCGCTCCGGATGAGCGCCGATCTGCAGGCGGAGAACATCCAGCGCCACCGAGTTGAGCGGCACATGGATGGCCCGGCCCGCCTTGGCCTGGTCCGGGTGAATCCACGCGATACCCCGCGCCATGTCCACTTGCGACCACGCCAGCTTGACCACGTTGGACTGCCGCAAGCCCGTGGCGAGAGCGAAGAGCACCATGTGGCGCTGATGCGGCTGTAATTCCTGCAGCAATCGTTCCGCCTGCTCATGGGTGAGCCAACGTACGCGGCGCTCCGGTTCTTTGTAGAGATTGATCTTGGGCGTCTCGCTGACCCATTCCCACTCGTCCCGCGCCCGCCGCAGGATGGCGCGGATCAAGGCGAGGTAGCGGTTCGCCGTGGCCGGTGATGCCTCGCGTGCCTTGATCGACGCAATAGCAGCGATCTGTTCACGCGTCAGGCTATCCAAAGGGCAAAGGCTGAGATGCGGCTGCAGCCACGCGAGCTTGGCCGCGTCCTCGCGATGCGTCGCCTTGTGCGAGGTCTCGTCCAGCCACTTCAGCGCCGCCTCATCCCACGTTCGCCGCGGCTTCTCCCCGAGCTTGGCCACGCGCCAAGCGTCGGCCTTCAATCGGTCGTGAAATTCTTGCGCCTGGCTCCGATCTTCTGTTTGAGCAGAGCACCTAACTCGCTCGCCGCTCGGTGCGGTGAAATCCACCCACCAGACTTTGCCGCGTTTGCGTAATGCCATGCCGTGTCGCTCCTTTCATGCAGACCTGATTCCAGGCACGACCGTGCCTGCGCTCCGTACAACGAGCGCACATACGCAGTCAGGTCATCTTCGATAAACACCCAGCGCCGCCCCACTCGCGCACCGGGAATCACCCCACGCCTCGCACGGCGGCGGACTTCCTCAGGATGCAGCTTGAGGAACGCCGCAGCGTCCGAGAGCGCAAGCGTCCTCACGGCGCGTCGCCCTTCGCGGCACCCGACGATCCCGAAGCAAGCCCCAGGCTCGTTCGCCTCTGCCGATAAGCCGAGGCCGCTGCCTCCGTACGTGCCGCATCCACGCCACGCATTGCACGGTTATTGATGGTGCAGAGCTTGGCCGCCTTCACGCGGGCCTTGCGCTCGACGCACAACGCCAATGTCTGCCCCTCGTTCATGCACAACGCGTCACCCACGCGCAGCAGCTCGGCAAAGCCTTCACTGAAGTCGACAATGCCTCGCGCCGCCATCAACGAGGAGAGCAGGCCAATCACCATCTGGAGTAGCCTGCGCATGCCGAGCTCTCCGGCGGTTCTGCACCGCTTAAGGGGTGCATCCACGCCGGACCACGATGCGCCTGCGAGATCATTCCAAAGCGGCGCGACAGGCCAGCGCGAACGGTTGCCGTCTCCATCCGGCTCGCGTAACGAGAGCCAGTTCATGCAGTAGGCCCAGAGATCGCCAAGGCGCGCCCTGGCATCGGCCCAGCATTGGATTCCAAATTCTTTGAGGGCCGGCCGGCACAGTTGGAACTCAAGACGCCAAACGGGCTCCTTCCAGTCGATACCCGCCTCTTCCCAGCGACCGGACACGTGGAGCTTGTGGCTGATATTCTCGACCTCGTAGCGCTTGTCATAGAGGCGCGCGGACAAGACGGCGCCGGCGCCGAATGACCAACCGGTAAAGCGTCCTTGCACGCTGTGCGAATCGATCCGGGCGGCCCGCGTGACCCAACGCTCGTCGGACCAATGACGCAAGGGCAGGGAAGGGACGAAATCCACGCACAGATCGAGGCGACTCACCCTCTCATCGCCTGCGACGGCACCCAGCGCATTCACCACGCGCCGGACTTGATCCAGGGCAGCATCAACACCGACCCCGGTAATGAACGCGCTGGCAATCTGCACGTACGCCAGCGGCACCCTCGGTCCTCTCGCAATCTCCAACTGGCAGTGCGGGCTACGGAGCACAAACTCTGCGCGCCGCCGGCCCTTGTCGGATACAGAAAACAGCATCGAGCCCACGTGGTACTGCGCCAGCTCCTTGGCCTCATCCTCCGGGCACTGCGCCAACTGCTTGCGGTCTACCAGCTCCTCCGCCACCGCCGAAAACAGGGTCCCTGCGTAGCTCACGTAGAGCGAATCGACGGAGCCCGGCACCATCTTCAAGGCACGCAGCTCATCCGCTGTGTATTTTTGGGGTGCTGTGTTACCGGGCGGCGCACCCTCCAAACTCAGCTCGCACGCTCCGCCAGGTCCATTAGGACTCGTGTCGATGCTGGCAGGCGAGCGCAGGTTGTTCGAGGGGTTGCCCATGACCCCCCACGATAGTCGCGACTGAAGGGGTGTGTCAAGCACCCCATTCGGCATTCCACCCGGTTAGACCTTACGCGGCAAACAGTGAACTAGCCTCTCGTGCCCTGACGCTCGCGGGCGCGACGCCGTTATCGAGTGCCTGCGGCCCGCCGTGATTCACTAGCAACCAACGCGAGTAGCATGCAGGTATGGACATAACAGTGCTTGCCGCAGAAGTCGACAAAAGCTCCTATCTCGCAGGGGATACACTTGAATTCAGTCTTTCGCTGGCATCGGGGGAGGTAAAAATAGGGCAGATAGCAAATATCAGCATTAATATCTTTAGGGCAGGGATCGCAAGAGATCAGCTTGCCCTGGGGTTCGGGTCCGCGCCACGTCTGCGCGGCGATGCACTTTCAGTAGTCCAAAAGCTTCCTGATAACTTACCAACCGGTCTTCATAGAATCGACTATGCGATTCTAAACGGAAATGGCGGTACAGTAAGCGCAAAGCAACACGTCGTTCGATTTGACTCAGTCTGGTTCGAGATCAGAGATCCGAAAGATAATGCCCGCGACGCTCAGCAGCTTATTCGTGCAGTGGAACATCTTTCGCAACAACGACAAGCGTACGCTGAAAGCGAAATATTGACGGCCTCTGCGCAATCAGCTTCAGACAACAGCGTTCCCTACCGTGTAATTATTTTCGGCGTCGGATGCCTGGTGCACAACCGCCAACAAATGCCTGGTTACTCTATAGCCCCAATCAACCGAGGACTTTCTCATTGTTACCTTAATGAAATTGTCGACAGTACTCTCAGGCAATTACGTTATGGACCAGTCGATTTCGATGCAGCAACCGAGCAGGCGCACCAACAAGGTACGCCGACCTTTTTTATTGAATTCGTGCGAGTGCTCGCAATCGGGTGGCAAGACGCACTAGATCACTGCGTCTGTCATGCGGAATTGATCTTCGAATTGCTCGGACTGGATAGGGGACAGAAGCCTCGCGAATTTTTTCGCATGGCTGTCAACATGGTAACCGGGCAACGGCACTTTACCTTCCTGACCCCATGGTACCGGGGCAATTTGGTATCAGATTTCAACCCAACATCGACCGCAGATTTCATCGAAACTGCGGTACCCAACCTACAGAGCAACCCGTTCCTACGCCTCCTCCTACGATCGTATGCCGAAGCCACTTCGGAATCCGACTGGGGAATCCAGGCGCTGCGATACTGGACAGTTCTCGAACTGCTCGCAGAGCGCAAGATAAAAGACGACCTGACAATCAAACACCCCGACGGCACAGATATCCTAACCGCCAAGGGCAAACAAATGACCACCAAAAATAAGGCTGCGCGGGTCTACCAATTCATCTTTTCTGCTGGATGCCACACATGCAGTGGTAGCGCCAACAACGGCGGCAAGACGATAGCCTATCGGATAGGCGGACAAGCTCCACCCGCAAACGACCCCGATGGTACGGAATTTATCCCGCTATGGGACGCGGTCCAGGCAGCCTACGCGATACGAAATTCGGTTGCCCATGAAGGCCTGTTTTCGCTCGACAAACGTCCGGAAGATACAAAGAGCGAAGTACTAGCCAAGCACTTGATCACAGATCTTCAGTTCGACATTGTGCGTTGGACCCGCGATATTGCATGGCTGGCAACTAGACGCGAATTATGGGCCGCACAAAGCGCCCCCAAGTGACCATCATCGCCCCCGGACTATCCAATCGCGCTCGTGCGGACACCAGGGATCTCACCTTTCGCAGCTTTCCAGAAACTAGATACCTTCTGCACCAGCCGCCAAGCTAGCGACCGATGTGCCATTGGTCCAACTTCCGGTAGGGCTACCTTGAAATCAACACCAAGAATCTCCCCGTACTTGCGCACCACTTTCCGATCATGGATCAGAAGCAGAGGCTTCCAACCCAGCGAAAGACCAAGGACGTACGCGCCAATCGCCCTCTCAAACTCCGTCGCATCCCCCTTGTAGGCCTCTAGCTGGCGAGCCACATAGCGGAGAAAGTCTGTTTGGACAGATGGGGCCTTCGCCATAGTGAATTCATCCGAATAGGGGCAGTGGTAGCTTACCCTCCCCACGCGCAAACAGCGAATCCTCCCCCAGCAGCATAAACAGGCTGGAGCGCCGCCTGTGACGAAAGCGTGCCACGGTGAAGTCGGATTGGATCGCTAAAGACCGACGAACAACGCAAGCCCAAGCGTGATACGCAAGCGCAGCAAGGAGCACCGACTGAAAGCTAGGACTCTTAATCCGTAGGTTGAAGGTTCAAGTCCTTCACGGCCCACCAACCCGATCGATACCAACCCCCACCGGCGACCATGCCGACTGCAACGCGTCGTTGGCGC
>JAKAFK010000130.1 GCA_021817985.1 Pseudomonadota bacterium
GTGTGGCCTCCGAGAACGGCAAGATCGGCTTCGGCAACCAACTCTTACGTCCGTTCAAGGGCTTACGCTACACCCGCCAGCCTCGGTGCATTTTTCAGGTTAGCACCGCAAGGCGCAGGCCAGGGCGATGGCATTGCGGGTGACCACACGCATCCGCACACTTCCATCGGGGCCGTCGATACCCCGCGGGGCACGCGGGTGCAGGGACTTTGCGGAAGCGGCGAAGATTGTTCCGGCGCAATTGTGGTAGATGGTGGCGGCAGAACCCGCTACAATGTCGCTCGCTATGCTGAGGCGCTGGAGTTGATCGATTGCTGCCCATCAGGACCGGGTATTCCCTGCTGGCCCCTGCCGAGCAACGCAGGGCGGCGCTGTTGCTGGCGGTTATGGTAGTGGCCATGATCATGGAGATGATGGGGGTGGGGGTGCTGTTGCCCTTCCTGTCCATTCTGATGCGCCAGGACATGGTGACCAAGTTCCCGCTATTGCCTCGCGCCATCGGCCTGATCAGTGATCATCCTAGCAACCTGACCATCATTCTGGCCGCACTCGGGCTGATGATTCTACTTTTCCTGGTCAAAACGGTGGTGGGTTGGGGCCAGATCCGCATGCAGATGCAATTCGCCTTCTGCGTGCAGCACAGCCAATCTGAAAAGCTGTTCAAAGGATTCCTGAACCAGCCCCATGAATTCCATCTGACAAGAAATTCGTCTGAGCTTTTCAACTTCGTCACCTCTGAAGCAGCCAACCTATCAATATTTATAATAAACTGCCTGACGATGGCGACGGATTTCACTGTTGTCGCCGGTATATTTGCGTTTATCGTGGTCCTGCGCCCGCTGGGGGCGACCCTCCTGATTCTTCTGGTGGCGGCGATCGGGACCGGGTTTTACCGGTTCTTCCGCAAGAGGTCGGCCGTCTGGGGAAAACTGCGGATGGACTACGAGATGGGGCGGGCGCTGCATATCCAACAGGCCCTGGGCGGAATCAAGGAAATCAACCTTCTGGGACGGTCGGAGTTTTTCCTCAGCCGATTCCAGATCGACAGCAAAAGATTGTCGGATGTTCTGGCCAAACAGGCAGAAATCCAGAATTCAATGCGAGTGTTCCTTGAATTTTTTGCGATGATGTTCCTGTCCGCGCTAATCATTTCCATGGTTGCTGCCGGGGAGGACTTCGGCTCCATCATCCCCACCCTGGGCCTGTTCGGCGGGGCGGCCTTTCGCTGCCTGCCCTCGCTCAATCGGTTGCTGGCAGCGGTGCAGAGCATCAAGTTCTCGGCCCCGTGCGTCGAGCGTATCGCCGCCGAGCACGCCAAACTGCAAGCCGACAGCCTCAGCCCGCGGGACGAAGCCAAAGCCAGCCCCTTTGCCGTGGCGATCGAAATCCGCAATCTGGTTTTTCAATATTCCCAGGCATCGCGGCCGGCGCTCAACGGCCTGTCTCTGACCATCCGCAAGGGGCAGATGGTCGGGGTGATCGGGAGCAGCGGCTCGGGCAAGAGCACCCTGGTCGACGTGCTACTTGGACTTCTTCGGCCACAGCAGGGCGAGATCCTAATCGACGGGGTCAACCTGGAGTGGATCAAGCGCGGCTGGCAGCGGCAGATCGGCTACGTCCCGCAGACCATCTACCTCACCGACGACACCCTGCGGCGCAACATCGCCCTCGGCGTTCCCGATGGCGAGATCCGCGAAGAAGCGGTGCTGGCGGCCCTCCGGGACGCCCGCCTCGCCGATTTCGTCGCGTCCTTGCCCGATGGCCTGGATACCTTCGTGGGAGAACGCGGCGTACGGCTGTCGGGGGGGCAGCGCCAGCGCATCGGTATCGCCCGGGCGCTCTACCACGCCCCTTCGGTGCTGTTCCTCGACGAGGCCACCAGCGCGCTCGATAACGCCACCGAGGCGGCGGTGATGGAGGCCATCAATGCGTTGAGCGGCCAGAAGACGGTAATTATCGTCGCCCACCGCATCACCACCATCCAGAACTGCGATATCTGCTTCGAGTTGGCCGAGGGTGGCATCATCCGCACCCTCGCGCCGGGTTCCGCTTGAAGGTGACCGCGACTACGAATCGTCAGCCGGTCACCAACACACGACGAATAAGCTTTCGATAGATCACATTGACGACACCAAAGCCCCTGAGGCGCTCCACCAACTGCGGACGTGTATGCAATAAGATCTGTACCCTGGCCCGGCAGGCGGCCTTAAGACCGACCCGGCGCAGCGACAGTAGCGGTGCATAAACTTTCCGGCTATCGAGCAGCAATTCGCGGCAGCAATCATGATTACGGCAGATGACCCGAACATTGGCCAGGCCGAGATAGGGAAACTTCTCGTATCTGCTCACCGCCTTGCAGCTTGGGCACCTCGCCTCTAGATCGACGTAGGCGTCACTCGCGCTGCTCTCGGCATTGATTTTCGAGCGGGTGACCTTTCCGAAAGCATTGGCGAGCACCGAGCCGTAATAAGCAGCAGTGACATGGCCCTGAAGCCACTTGAATTTTTCCGGGCTGATCTTACTCATATTGATGGTCGGAAACTTGTTTCGCACAAATGTTTCCTTGTCGGCGATGAGCCCTCGCTCCAAGGCATCGCGATATATTTTTGCGTCCGGTATAGCCTTGACCAATCCGATATTCAGCGGCGTTTCGGGATGGCTCTTCCACCAGGATAAGCTTTCATCGACTGTCTCGTCCGTTTCCTCCTCGTCGCCAAATATCAAATTGCCGATTGGGGCAACCTTCACCTCTCTGGCAGCCGCGTATGCCAATTCAATCTGCGCCTTGGAGATCTTCTTGCGCATGCTTGTCAGGACCTTGTCGCTAATGCTTTCCACACCCAGCCCAACAGTGTGCATGCCTGATTCTTTCAGGTACCTCAGGGTGCCGACGTCCGCGTCCGTGACCCTGAACTGCGGAAACCAGATAATATTGTACGGCTTTATCCTGTCGGCAAATTCGATCATCCGCTGCTTCTTGACGGAAAACAGCTCGTCCTGAACATTCAGAAAATTCACCCGATATTTATTCACGAGGAGATCGATTTCGCGAAATACGTGATCGAGATCTCGCGTCCGATACTTCTTCCCAAGAGGATGGTAGCAGAACGTGCAGCTAAAGGGGCAAGAGCGAGAAGTGATGATCTCGCCAACGATCGGCCGATCAACGAGAGAGAACGAGGAAAGATATGGATCAGGCCGGATAGTGCGGGACCACGTCTGAAACTCGAACCCCTCATAATCGGGGATCGGCAATGAATTGAGGTCTTCCAACGCTCCCCGCGGCACCGTCCGCACCACCTGCCCATCAGCCCTGAATATCAGCCCGGCCACCTCCCGCAGGTTCCGGCCAGCCTCCAGCGCGACAGCGAGGTCGGCCATGGTTTCCTCGCCCTCACCGATCACACCAATATCATAGTCGAGCAATTTCAGGGAAAGATCAGGATCCGATGTAACAACCGGTCCGCCGACAACCCGGATAATGGAGGGTTTTACTAACTTTGCCGCATAAAGTACGACATTTATCTCATCGTAATACACGGACATTCCGCCAGTGCACACGACATCTACATTATTAGACTCTATCTGCCCGCGAATGACCTCCACAATGCCGCCGGCATGGAGCGTCGTGTTTATGCAAAACACATTGAAACCGCGTGCCCGCAAGTAGGCTGACACTATGGCCAGTCCCGACGGCCAGAAACCCTTTAAGTCGGGCAGGACGAACAGATAGTTCAGCTTTCTCATGATTACGTCCTAGCCTGAAAAATGCACCGAGGCTGGCGGGTGTAGCGTAAGCCCTTGAACGGACGTAAGAGTTGGTTGCCGAAGCCGATCTTGCCGTTCTCGGAGGCCACACCCGCCATGGTTGATGTTACCCTTCCTCTCCCCGGCCTGTCACCTGCCTCCGGCAAGGCGGTGGTAGCCCGGTTCGATGGCGGCGAATTGTCGTCGGACGCCGGTGTGCTGGTGCTGCGCGAGATCGAGACGCGCCTCGCCCCGCCCCGCCGTTTGCGCAAGGACTCGCCGGTGAGGTCGATGCGGTAGGCGGCGTGGACGATGCGGTCGAGGATGGCGTCGGCCAGGGTGGGATCGCCGATGATTTCGTGCCAGCGGTCGACCGGCACCTGGCTGGTGATCAGCAGCGAGCCACGGCCGTAGCGGTCCTCGACGATTTCCATGAGGTCGCGGCGATGGTCGGCGGTCATCACCTGCGGCCCCCAGTTGTCGAGGATGAGCAGATCGACGCGGGCGAGGTCGAGGGCGGCGAAGAGCCGCGGCACCCGATGGTAGAGGACGGAGAAGTCCTCGCGGCACGCCTTGTGGCAGAGCGCGCAGGCCAACCAGCTTTTGCCGATGCCGGTCGGGCCGCACAGGATCACGTGGCGATGGTCGCGGATCCACTGGCAGGTGGCCAGCTTCATGAAGAGGGTGCGGTCGAGGCCGCGCGCCGCACGGTAACCTGTCGTGACGGCGACGACGTGGCCGGCGTGGTGGCCGATGTGCTGGTGGTCGCCCCCGATGACGAGGCCGGCTACGCCGACCGGGTGGCGGCGCTGCTGGCCGATCCCGCACTCCGCCGGCGCATCGGCGAACGGGGCTTCGCTCGCTACCACCGCCTGTTCACCGCCTGCCGCATGGCCGAGGAGTATGCCCGGCTGATTCGCCAAACCGCCTGAGGTCAGCGCTCCATCGGCGGAATTCCCGGCTGGTCCGGCGGATTTTGCGCCTTGCGCGCGGAACGGGCCGCGCTTAGAAGAACCTGCGGCCGATGCCATGGCCGGGGGGCGCCCAGCATGACCAAGCTTTCCGTCGTCATTCCCTGCTACAACGAAGAGCGCACGCTGGCCGCGGTGGTCGAGCGGGTGCTGGCCGCGCCGCGTTGCGGGCTGGATATCGAACT
>JAKAFK010000056.1 GCA_021817985.1 Pseudomonadota bacterium
TGGGGAGGATCGCCGCCCCGTAGCTGAACGTCCAGTCGACCCCCATGGGGCTCACGTACGAGCCCAGCCCCTGGCCGTTGGCCGCCGCAGTGACCGAGAACTGCGAGTTGTAGGAGCGGACGAGCCTCAGGGGAAATGCGCCGCTTCCCTCGTAATCGGCCTGACGCTCGTAGAGGTTGCCCGTGGCGTTGTCCACCGGGTCGCCTGAAGCCATCTGTCCGGTACAGGATCCCGCAGTGAGATCGCCCTGCTCCTTGGCGGGAACCGGCGACGCGGTCGACACACAGCTGCTGCCCTTGAACTGGTACCCCGTCGGACAACCAAGGGTGCCGACTATGTAGTTACCACCCCCGCACTGACCAGTCCAGCCGATAGCCCCAAATTTTCCAGTGGTAGGCCCATCGGGAAAAGACACGAAGGAATAACCACATTGCAGCCCCCCATATGGGGAGACCCCCCAAATTTGCTGGTATAACGCCCAATCGTCTAAAGCCTGCTCGCCCACCGTTGCAGTAGGATCGTACACATACCAGCCTTGGGTGTAGTACGGTGCCCCATAAATTGGCTGAACGGTGTCGGCCTTTGTCGTTCCGCTAGACAGCATGCCGGCGAAAAGCATCGCCGCCAGCACCGCATTGCCCCAGATGACGAACTTTGACACGTCATTACCGAAACTTCTCATCAGCCAATGCCCACTATTGTTTTCATTTTCCTGCCTTCCTGTCCGTCGCAGAGGTGGTAGTCGTCCGGCGGCCTTGCCGAACTCGGCGACCTGGAGTTTGACCACCTTGATCTTGGACTTGCCGAGCGAAGTCTGCGGCACGATCAGCAAGGCTTAACGCCAGGCTCGACAACTTAATTCTCTCCGGCTACATTGAGGTCAGGGGTAAAAGTAGGTGCCCGCGCCAAACAAGGATTTCAATAGTTCGGGCATCATTGACATCCACAGCCAGAATTAGCAACGACGCCCACGCCACCAACGCACCCCCTTTTCCTCATCCTTAGCCCGGTGATTTTGCGTACCGGACCTTCCGACCTGGTTTCCAAACGCGTCTATGCTCTTATACGAGGTTGAACAATAAACTGTAGAACCGCAGCCAGTCCCATCAAGATGAAGAATGCAAGGCTAAGATGATAGAGATGGGCCGACTGTCCTTGTCCTTGGGTAATATATGTGTATCCGCCATCACTAGTGTCCGGTTTATTTGAGGCCTGTCAGCCGCAAAGCCAATAAATAAGAGCATTTCCAAAGGATCACGGGTGTCCACGATTTGAATTTCGCGCCAGCAGTTTACGATGCTCCCTGGTTTGGGTTGCCGGGAGAGCGGCATGAACGTGGGCAAGACGCTGTTTGCGCAGGTCATGGAGTTTGTTCCATGGAAGACTTTCGGCCGCATCATCGATCGCCACCACGGGGATGCCGGTGTCCGCACCTTGAGCTGCGCCGATCTGTTCCGCGTGATGGCCTTTGCGCAGCTGACTTGGCGCGAATCGCTGCGCGACATCGAAGTGTGCCTCGCTGCCAACCACGGCAAGCTGTTTCATATGGGGCTGAAAGGCGTGCCGGCCCGCTCGACTTTGTCGGATGCCCTGAACCTTCGAGACTGGCGCATCTACCACGAGCTGGCCTTGCGCCTGATCCGGCGTGCGCGAGAACTCTATGCCAGCGAGCCGATCGACATCGACCTGGATGCGACGGTGTACGCCTTGGATTCGACCACCATCGACTTGTGCCTGAGCCTGTTCGACTGGGCGCCGTTTCGCTCGACCAAGGCAGCGGTGAAGATGCACACCCTGTTGGATCTGCGCGGTGCGATCCCGACGTTCATTCACATCTCGGACGGCAAGATGGGCGACGTCAAGGTGCTCGACATGCTTCCGATCGAGGCAGGCGCCTTTTATGTGATGGACCGCGGCTACGTCGATTATGCCCGCCTGTACCGGCTGCACCAGGCAGGGGCCTTCTTCGTCACCCGCGCCAAACGCGGCATGAACGCGCGACGCGTATATTCGGCCGAGACCGATCGCACCACCGGAGTCATCTGCGACCAGGCCATCGCCATGAACGGCTTCTATGTGTCCAAGGATTACCCCGAGCATCTTCGGCGCATCCGCTTCAAGGATCCGGAATCGGGCAAGACGCTGGTCTTCCTGACCAACAACACGGCCTTGCCGGCATTGACCATCGCCGCGCTTTACAAGAGCCGCTGGCAAGTGGAACTTTTTTTCAAATGGATCAAACAGCACCTCCACATCAAGCGCTTCCTGGGCACCAGCGAGAACGCCGTCAAGACGCAAATCTGGTGCGCCGTCGCGACCTACGTGCTCATCGCCATCGTCAAAAAGGAGCTTCACCTCGATGCTTCCCTCTACACTTTGTTACAGATTTTATCGGTCTCCGTTTTCGAGAAAACCGAGATTTCATGCGCCTTCCGGCCAGACCCCAACAAGTCCGTCGAGCTGCCGCACGATAACCAATTGAGTCTATTCGATATTTAACCGGACACTAGTGATCCGCCATGGTTATTGATAACCACGACATGAGTTGCATCCGGGGCTAGTGTACCGGCCCTCGCATAACTCCCATACAGATAATTTCGGTAAAAGAAGCTGCCTCCCCCCAATACTATTGCAAGGGTTTTGCAGACCTCCACAATAACTCGCAGTTTCACCATAGGTGTCCAATTGGTCCAAGCGTCGTAGTGGTTTGGCCGGCAAAACCGGTTGCACCGAAACCGGCTCCAACGGTTACCCCAGCACCTGCTATCCTTCGACCATCGTTCGTTGTACCTGTAAAGGCGTCTCCGGTCGCATCTGGACCCCACCCACCTCCAGCGCTTAGATTGTCGAACGGCCCCACGAGATCACAAATCGTCTTTCCGTTGGATACGGCCGTATTAATGCCCACCGATCCTCCTGACGTTCCGACTGCAGCACCAAAACCATGGAAGCCGTAGGTCCCGATATTACCGTTTCCATCAATCGCTGCTCCAAGTCCGAACGTAAATGCCCCTCCCTAGCCGAATGCAGTGACATTGACGTTAAATGAAAATCCGATTTGAAGGGTCCACAATCCTAGCGGATCATCATTGCTAATCGGGTCTCCCCCGACATATGCGTAAGTATTATTGTGTATTTTGGAACTTTTCTCGGAATACAGAGATACATATACGCACGCCGAGCCAAGCACCGATCCCAACAGAAAGAGGTAACTCCCATGCCCAAGTCTTTGGCGTGGAAGTTACCTCCAGAACAAGGCTTAAACCTCCGAGGACCAGAAAATAATAAGCGGCAAAGTCAAATATCAGAAGCGGCTGTCCAAACGAGAATGGGCTGGAAAACCATGACGGGCGACGCCATTGCTGTGGTGACCATGGATTCGATCTTTGCAAAGAAGTTACAAACAAAACCCCGAAGGCAACCACGCAAATCAGCACAAAGAATGTAGTCCAATTGGCTCGCGTGAAATCTCCACCTAATTTCCCAGGAAAGCTTTTCGCCTGGAAAACCGCGATCAGCAAGACTGCGATACGAAAAAACAGCCAACCGCGTTTCTTTTCTGTCGCGCCATTTGTCATTGTCGTCGGCTCAACCCTTAGAAGTTGTGGGTTAGCTGAATTCCAGCGCCACCGCCGAGCTCGAAATCCACTGACCCAAAATGTACAGGCATACCATCACCACCCGCGCTACCAGAGAAAGCTGGGTCCCATCCTCCGTATCCGCTCCAGACCGGCACGCCTTGCGCATTTATCGCCTGCGTGCCTCCATAATTCACGCCGGCTCCGACATCTACGCCCGGGACGCCCGCGCTTGCCTCAGCGTAGACGCCGATGCTATTGCTGCCGCATGTTGCCTTTGCGTCTGGGGCGCTTCCCCACGGGTTTATGGAAATTCCGCCACCGAGTCCAATCCCCCCCATGAAGCTAATCGACTGTATGTTTAATCCAGTTCCTGTTAATTGGATACCGCCACCAAAGCCTACATATCCAGTGAGGGAAATACTCCAAAGACCCAACGGATCAGCGTAAGAGACCGGATCTCCGCCAACATATGCGTATATGTTTTCCCCTCCGGCCTCTCCGATGGGATCGCGGCTAAGCCAGCGGCCGATAGCAGGATCGTACGCCCGGTATTGGGTCAGGTACAGGCCCGTGCTCGGGTCTCGCAGCATCCCGGCGAAGCCGAATGCCGGCTGCGCGCCGCTGGATGCGGCGAGCGCGCCATATGCACTGTAGCGGGCGCTACCCAGCACCTTGCCGTGGCCGTCGGTCACTCCGATCACGCTGCCCAATTGATCCCGCACATAATACAGCGCCTGCCCGTGGCTCACCTCGCCCTGGCTATAGTAGTCGGCCATCACGGCGCCGCTGCCGTCGCGGGCTTGGCAGACGGCAGCACCGCACCACAAATAATGGGTTTCGGCGCCGGCACCATTGGCGCCTTGCGTGTCGATCACCAGCCGCCGCCCGAGGCCGTCGTAGGCGTATGTCGTCTTGTCTCCGCTCGCGAGGTCGGTCACCGAGACGAGCCGGCCGGCGGCGTCCCAGGCATACTGGTTAGCGCCATCGTTCACCAGGTGGCCGTCCGCGTCATACTGCCAAGCCCGCCCGTTGACGGTGGCGAGCTGGTTCAGGGCGTTGGCGGTAGCCGTGAACGGCGCCGGCGAGCCCGTGACTCCCACAAGGTTGTCCGCCGCGTCGTAGTCATACTGCTCGGCCATTCTCCGGCCGTGTTCGCGCACTGCGGTCAGCCGGTAGGCGGCATCGTAGTCGTAGCGCTGCCGGGAGAAACCGTCGCCGGTGTCCTGGCCGTCGCCGGCCCAGGCTCCGTGGTCGCCGCCGTCGAAACGCCCGTCCCCGTCGCCATACGCGTGCTCGTCGTCGCCATGGCCCTGGTCATCCTGGCGCATGCCGGGATCCCACGCAACCAGCACCGATGCCGACGTCAGCAGATGCTCCGCGGAGTGCGTGTAGGCAAGCTTCGCCACCAGCGGGCCCCTGTCCGCGGCACGATAGGTCAGCCGCCGCAGTTGCCGGTCGCCCAGGTTGTCGTCGTACCGGACGGTCAGTCCAAGTCCGTCGGCCCCGCTCGACAGGGTCAACGAGCGCCCGGTGACCTGGTCGGTATCCCCCAGGTAACGGTAGCGGAAGGTTCCGAGCGGATTGGCCTCCTCGCTCACTCGCCCCAGGGCATCGTAGCGGTAACCCGTTTCCACGTCGGTGGTGCGCTGGATGACCCGCCCCAGCGCGTCGTAAGCATAGCCCACCGTGTCATTCGCGCCAAAGGGGCCGGCGACGGAGGCAAGCTCAAGCGCCCCCATCGACCCCGCCGGCACGTAGCCGAAACTCGTCGTGCCGAGCCCGTCGGACATGCCGGTCAGCCGCCGGTAATACGGGTCGTAGCTGTAAGTCACCGCCGCCGTCGGGTTGACGGCGTTCGCGTAACTTATGCCCGTGACCAGGTCGGCCCGGTCGTAGCTGTAGTCCTGGGTCTGCCCCAGGGCATCGGTCACGCTCACGAGCCGGCTCGCATTGTCATAGGCCAGGGCATCTCCCTTCCCATCGGCGTATGTCTTGGCGATCACCCGCCCTTCGAGGTCGCGCGTCCAGGTGGTCGTGTTCCCGTTCGGGTCGGTCATGGTGGCGAGCTTGCCGCCCGGGGTATAGGTGTATTTGGTGACCTGCCCGAGCGGATCGGTGACCGCCACGAGGTTGCGGTCGGCATCATATGTATAAGTGGTCGTGTTGCCCTGCCGGTCGGTGACCGAAGCGAGGTCGAGCTTGTTCCAGGCATACTGGGTGGTCGTCCCGTCCGGATAGGTGATTGCGGTGATCCGGTCGAGCGCGTCGTAGGTGAACTTGCGGGTGTAGCCTTGAGAATCGGTGTCGCTCGCCACGCGCCCATACGCATCGTAGGTGAAGCTGCGCTGGACGTGGCCCAAGGCGTCGACCACCGAGGTCAGGTAGCCGTTGCCGTCATAGACGTAAGTAGTGGTCTCGCCCAGCGGATCGGTGACCGACGTGCGCTGGCCGCGGGCGTTGTAGGTATAGGTGGTGGTCTGCCCGGCCGCGTCGGTATAGGTCAGCGGCTCATGCTGGGCGTTGTAGGTATAGCGCGCCAGCACGTCGAAGCCCGACGCCGTCTTCTGCTGCACCTCCACGAGATCGATCCCGTTCGGCGCATAGGTGTAATCGGTTTCCCGCCCGTCGGGGTCGATCCGCTGGGTCACAAGGCCTTGGACATTGTAATTGTAATGGGTCACCTGGCTGGTGCCATCCGAAAGTACCCGGCCGACGTCGCTTGGCGTCTGCAGGGTGCCCGGGTAGGCCGGCCAGGGTTGGCCCGCGTAGTCGTACCAGATGACCCCCTCGAGCGGGTACCTCACGTCTTCCAGCACCCTCGAGGTGGATTCACAGCACGGATAGGTATGCATGAAGTGCTTCATCCGCGCCTTGGTGTAGTCGCAGCTGGTCACGCCATTGGTAACCGTGCACGCTGCCGCGAACTCGTCCTTGTCCCAGTGGTACGAGTCGCGGTAGTTCTGGTAGGCGTCGAAGATGTTCATCCCGCTCGGCGCTTGCGAATAGCTGAAGGGAATGCCGGGGGCGGCCATCCGATATTCCGTTCGCTGGGTGTACCCTTCGGGATCGGTGGCCTGAATCGAGGCCTCGGTCGGGTCCCCGACCCCCTGGGTCTGCGCAAAGCTGGTGGTCCCATAGGGGGTCGTCATCGACTGGATGAAGGTGCCGCTGTCGTAGGCGAAGGTCGAGGTCATGCCGATCACGTCGGTGATCGAGATCAGCCGGCCCTGGCCGTCATAGGCGAGGGTGGCATGCCGGCCGAAGGGGTCCGTGATCCCGGTGACCAGAAGCGGGGCGGCGCTGTCGCCATATTGGAAGGTGGTCTTTTGCCCAATGGCGTCGGTGATCGCGGTGAGCCGCAGGCTGTTGTCGTACGTGAGGGTGAGCGCATTGCCCTTCGGGTCGACGACCTGGGTGAGCAGCACCTTGCGCGGGTAGCTCGTCGCGTTGTCCGAGGCGGCGAAGACGTCCTTGGCGCCGTTGGAGAACCGCAGCTCATAGGTGATGGGATGGGCTGAGGTCATGACCAGCACGGCGGCGTTGTCGCGCTCCGGCGCGAACGCCCCGGTCGCGGCGTTGTAGCCGCTGTAGGTCCATCCCCCGCCGCCGGCCACGTACCGCATGACCGAGTTGCCCGGGGATGCGGGGTCGTCCTGGATCCAGGTGAGCCAGTTGAGCGTCCACTTCTGCCCGATGTTGAAGGAGTCGAAGGTCGCCGGCTGAACGGTCTCACGCTGGTTATAGGTGAGGGTGGTATAGACCGCTGGTCCCACCGGCGGCGTGTAGCCGATCGGCGTGTCGCGGATATTGAGGCTCGCGAGCAGCGACTTGAACGAGTAGACCGGCATGCCTCTGGAGCTGCCGCAGCCGCAGCCATCTGTGCTGTCCCTCGGCGTGTTTGCAAGGCCGTTCTTCGTTTGGGTGACCCCCGCCCAGGCTTGTGCGAAGGAAAGGCACAGGAGGGCGGCCAGGAGGATTTTGCCGGTTTTTCTCATTGTTGTTCTCCGTAACACTTAAGCGTATGCGTTCTTATTCGATTTCTACTTCCGGACGGGCAGGAGCGAGACCGGATTGATTCCGGTGCCCGAGGCGACCGCCCCGGTCGCCAGGTCGACCGGCTTGCCCTGGGCTTTGGTGAACACGCCCTGCCGATAGCGCTTGATGCAGGCAGGATCGTTCTGCTGGCACAGGACGGCGACGCAGCCGGTCAGTCCGTGGAAGAACGCGAGCTCGGCGGCATCGCCTTTGGCGGCCTCCTCGTGCGCAGAGTCGTGCGGCGAATAGCGCACGAGCTCGCCAACTGCCAGGGGCATGGCGGTGTATTCCTCCATCTGCATGAACACGCTCACCGGCCGATTGGCGATGGAGTGCGGCAAGGCGATGGTGACCAGCTTGACGTCGCGGAGGTATGGCGCGGTGGCATCGGGCAGGGACTTCCAGTAACCATGCGTCTTCGCCCAGCGATAGACTTTCCGCATATCGGCGGCCGTGCCCACGTGAACCAGCCGGCCAATGACGAGGTTGGAATAGGCACCGTCGGAAAGAAGCCCGCAGCGGGGGCCCGCGCATCGCCCGCCGGATGCGGCATGGGCCAGGGCAGCGGGCAGAATCAAGGAAACCACAAGGAACGCGCGCATGCGCCAACATATGGAATCGAATGATTCCATGGGCACCACCTCCCTATGTTCTTTAGTTGTTTTTCTGGAGTGCCGAAGACACAGCTTGCCTTCGCCAGCCCGGTGTGGCTCCCCGCGCACGACTCTTCATATTACGCGTTTGTCATGCATGCGGATGCGAACTTTAAAACGAGAATTATTCATTTGTCAATGCTCGGATGAACGTGTGTTTCCCATGACGGTCTTCTCAAGTGGGACCACCAGTACACAAAACGGCGGAAACTATGTCCAGATCCGCGTTGACCCATCGAGCCTGATGCCACGCCGACACTGAATCGGGCAACCCCTACTCGTCCAACATGCGCATAGGGGGCGCTACCGGAAATTGCCGCCTCGGGCAGCGGACATAGCCATTATGGGATTTCAGGCGCGGTGGCGCCGGCGGAGGTTCCTGTAAAGCCCGCCCGCACTACGCGACTTTTTCGAACCTGTAGACGCCTTCGATGGCACCCGTGATTCGGAGAATTTCGGTCACACGCCGAACCTCGCGCAATCCTTCGGGGGTGTCGATACGAACCTTTTGAATGCAGATCAGGAGCTGGATCGTGCGGGCGATGCTTTCGCGGTCTGGATCCTGGCGACTACGGCGGATAAGGCTCTCGATGCGCAGGAGCGCGCTTTCTGCCGAGTCGGCATGTATGGTGCACACACCACCCGGGTGCCCGGTGTTCCAGGCGTCCAGCATATCGATGACCTCGACCCCGCGCACCTCTCCCACCACGATCCGGTCGGGGGACATCCGCAACGCATCGCGCAGGAGGTCATGCATGCCGCGCACGCCTGTCACGGTGCGGAGTTCTTCCTTATCCTCCGCTGTGTTCTGCAGCTCAAGCGTGTCCTCGATGGTGATGATGCGCTCCCCGCGCTTGGCCATCTCATGGAGGATGGCGTTCACGAGCGTGGTCTTGCCGGTCTCGGTGCCGCCGACGACCATCATGTTGTCCCTTGCATGAACCGCCTTCATGATCGCATCGCGCTGCACCACCGTCATGATGTCGTCGGCCACGTACTGGTCGAGGGTATAGACCATACCGGCCTTCTTGCGAATGTTGAAGGCGGGGCCCGGTGTCTGGGGGGGTAGCGAGGCCTGGAAGCGCCATCCGGATCCAGGAAGCTCTGCCGCGAAAGATGGATTCTCGGGGCCAACGGCGCATCTGATATGGTGCGCCACCAGGCGGATGGCGTTCTCGGCATCCGCCGGCGGAACTGGCCCGATTTTGCGCTTGCCGACCCTGGCGACCTTCGCCCAGAGCATCCCGTCGCTGTTAAGCCATACCTCGGTAACCGTGGGGTCCTGCAGGAGCTCGTGGACCTCATGGCCGAAAGCATGTGCAAGATACTTGAGAAGCCGTGTCTTCTCGTTATCGACCGCATAAGCAAATGGGATCCTGCGGCGCTCGGGGCCGGTATAGCCGGGGGCCGCGGAACGCCGGCGCTCGGTTGCCGTATGGGATCTTGGCTGCGGGGCGGCAGCGGTCGTCATTCGGAGGCCTCCGTCGGCTCTGGATCGGCGGCAGTGAAATCGGCGGGCGTGAGTTCGACTCGCTTTCGAAGATCCTCGAAAAGTGTCTTGCCCGCATTGGTCTGGTCGACGATGCGTGTGATGACCGTCTGCCATCGCCGCGCGACCTTCGTGTTCCATTGGCTGCGCTCCTCGGAACTGATCGGTTCGGGCGTGACGGCCAGGTTGAGCTTGGTCAATATCGCGACCAGTTCGGTCAGGAGTTCGATTTCCGTTCGCGACTGCTCGACCTGGGATTGCAGGGAGGTCAGGCGATTGGCAATGATGGCCTCGCGCTGATCCTGGGCGCCCGGACTGAGGTATGCCGTCAAGGCGCGAGTGACAACGTCGCTCAAATCCATGCGGCGACTTGCGGCATACTCGCGCAGGCCGCCGTCGATGTGCTGTGGAACGGTGACAAAAAGACGGACCTTTCGGATACTCGTGGTATGTCGGCGGCGCGTCATACGGTGAAATCGTCCCCTATTTCGTGATGGTGATGGTGATGGTGGGCTGCCTGCTGCTGGTCATCGAGTGCGAGCAGCGCGAGACGTTGCGCGTCGTGTGTGGGAACGTCGGGGGCGTCGACATCCGGGGCCGCAAGAGCAATCTCCGGGGCAGGGGGCTTCGCCCCCAAAGCCTCGGCAAGCGCCTGCTCATCGGCCGTGGCAAGATCGCGCGCCGGACCTGCGGGAGGCGAGGGTGGCGTTTGCGTTACGGCCGGGTTTGGGGGCGCAATGGCACTGCTTAGTGCCGCCCATGGGTTGGAATGTGGGCGTGGCCGGTAAGGGTAGGGCCTCTGATCCCTGAGGGCGGGCGTTGGCAGGACTCTTGCGACAAAGAAATCATCTTCGTAATAGCGAATCTTTTTCGCGCGGATGGGGTATTGCCCCGCCACGAAAATGATCGCGTCGGTTTCGGGAAAGACGGACACCTCCCCAGGCGTGAGAAGGGGCCTGGCCGTCTCCTGGTCCGCGACCATGATATGCCCCAGCCAAGGGCTCAGGCGGTGTCCGGTGTAGGTCTTCTGCTGATGGACCTCGGTTGTTTCGCCCAACATCCGCGAAATGAATTGCGGCGTCTGATCGTCGTTGGGCGTGTAAAGAACGCGGATGCGGCAGTTGTCGATGATGGAGTTGCGCGGGCCATACCTGTCGTCCAGCTGATTCTTCGACTGGACGATGATGAACACCTTGATGCCATAGCCACGCACGAATGCGAGCTGGTCCTGAAAGAAATTGAGTTTCCCCAGCTGCGGAAACTCGTCGATGCACATGAGGAGGCGCCAACGGTGCGCGGATCCGGCGGTCGGCGCAGGCGCCTTGAGGGCGCCTGTGAGGCGCTCGAGCAATCCCTGCCGCGGCGTCGGTCGACGAACCTGTAGGGATTCGGTTAGCCGTCGGCCAATCATGGTCATGATGAGCCGCACCAGCGGCCGCGTGCGGTCGATGTCGGATGGGGGCACGATAAGGTACAAGGACAATGGCCGCTCGCCGTCGGTCAGGTCGCGAATGCGGAAGTCGCTTTCCGAGGTGACGGCCGCGACGATCGGATCCGCATAGAGGCCCAGAAAGGTGAGCGCCGTCGACACGATGGAACTCGCCTCGAGGGGCGATTTGTTGAGCATCGCCCGGGCCCCCATCCGGATCTCCTTGTGGGCGATCGGGTCCGCGTGCTGCGTCGTAAGCATGAGATTCAGCGTGTCGTTCATGGAGCGGCCGGCGTCTTGCAGAAACGCGCGCACGCCCGTGAGCGTTTTCTCTTTCCCCGTATGCAGGACATGAAGGATGACGGCCAGGAAAAACTGATCGGCGGTCTTGTCCCAGTGGCTCTCCTTGCCTTTGCCATGGGGGTCGACAATCATGTCCGCGATATTCTGGATGTCCTTGATCTGGTCGAGCCCGGGACGCACCTCGTAAAGTGGATTGAAGCGGGCGGACTTGGGATCGGCGGGGTTGAAATAGATCACGTTGGAGAACTGCGAACGCCATCCCCCGGTAAGCGCCCAGTTCTCGCCTTTGATGTCGTGAACAAGCACGCTCTGGCGCCAGGTCAGCAGCGTCGGAATGACTTGGCCAACGCCTTTCCCGCTGCCGGTGGGCGCCAGCGAAATGACATGTTCCTCGCCACTGTCGGTCAGATAGCCCCCGTCCTCTGCACGGCCCAAAACAACGCCATCTTGACCGTTGAGAAGCGCGGATTTCTTGACCTCCTGCTTCGTCGCCCAGCGTGCGCTTCCATAGGTGGATGCGACCCGCGCGAGCCTTGCCTGCCACACGGCATAGACGATCACGGCAATCACACCGATGGCCGGACCCGCGTAGCAAATCTTGATCGCTGTCGAGAGCTGGGCGGGCGCGTAGGCGTAATACGCATACTCCCATCTGAAGATTGAGAAGGGGGAATAGATGCGCCACCCGATGACGGAGAACCAGGGGACGCCCAGCGCAGACTGATAGGCAAGCGCGCGAGCGGTCCATTCGGTCGCGATTTCGAAAGATCCCACTGAAAAGAAGAGGATGAGCAGAACCGGAATCAGAGTGAAACGGCCCGCAAAACGCGCCTTCGAAACATTGGGTTTAACCATGATCTCCTCACAGACTCAAGCCCAGTTGTTGTGTGCGGACGACCTCATAACGAAGCGGAATTTGCTGGAGTGCCGGCACCGCATGCGAGAGTTCTTTTGCGCGGCCAAGGGTGATGCTAAGGTCGTTCCCGACTTGCGCGCCCATGTTGCCGCTGACAGGCGCCAGGACGAAGCGCTGCCCGTCGGCGATGACGGCGTGCGGGCCACTGCTGAGCCGCTCGATATGCTCGAGCCGGCCCGCGAACTGCGAACCCGGGCCGAGCGGATGCGGCTCGCCGTAGGTCTCCCTGAGACGCTCCTGCGCCGCCGCTATTTCGCGCTCGTACAGGGCATTCACAAAATTCTTGGTAGGCGTTATCCGCCCCTCGTGCGCGGTTGCGAGTCCCATGCCTTGCAGGCGCTCAAGCCGCCCCCTTATCGCATCGCTCAGTTCCGCCTGAAACCTTGAAGGTCCAAAGCTTTGCGAGTATTTGGGCACGCCTCCTTTCGCGATTTCCTGGTCAAGCCAGGTCGAGCCGACCGCCTGCACCTGCTGCGGCAAGTCTTGATGCGATAGCCTGTCGATTCGAACGAAGCCGCCCTTGTCCATGCCCATGGCAACCGGATCCTGAACACGCGCCAGATAGTCCTCCGGAATTTGATAACGCCCATCGGGCAGCTTGGTGGTCAGCCCCCGGCTTGAGAGGGAATCGAGCCTTTTCGTATGAGCCAGGATGTATTCGTCCGGGCTCGCCTCGGGTGGGAGTCGGCGCGAGGCGACAACCTCGTCCTTGTGCCCGGCAGGATCATAGACAAGGCCATGCGCCCGCGCGAACTTCTCGATGTTGGCGTCGGCGGCGGTCGCACGCGCGGGTGAGACCACGGATACCGAAACGATGCTGCCGGGCGAGGCTTCAAACCCAGGCCGCTCCGAGTAAGCGGAGAGGGGCACGTAGTAGATTTGCCCGTCGGTGGCCGAAACGCCCACAAAGCGCCTGTCCGACAATTCATCCACATCGCCGCGCGCAATGACCCGCCCAACGACTGCTTGACCTAGTGGCGTCTCCTTGTTGAAGACCACCACGTTCAGGTTGTTTTCCCGGCCAGCCGCCAGCGCCTGCACTTGCTTGACGATATCGCGCCTTGTGGAGAGGCCACGCAGATTTTTCTCAAGCTGCTCGTCGAGCTGCCAAACGCCGGGGCCCACCTCGGCCGCCAGGCCGGATCGCTCCAGATAATGCAGCCGTGTGATGAGATTGTTGCGGATCGGACCGCCCCGGTCATGCTGCCCGTCCGAAAGCCCTCCAGTGTGGAGGATGCCGTCTTCCGACGCCCCCGCGCGCACGAGAAGCTGACGATCGACTGCCGTAAACCGTTCGGCCGTGAGGTCTCTCTTGAGAGACTGTTCGATCTCCTGCGCGGTTCGATAGCCAAGACGGGAAGTTGCCAGATCCTCTGCGGCATGGCGCATGCCATGGGACAGGTATTGGCGGCTGATGACAAGGTCGCCCCCCTTGTCCGTCACGCCGCGAATCACCAGATGGACATGCGGATTGTCGGTATTCGCATGCACGACCCCGAGCCAGTCAAGGCGCGATCCAAGATCGCTTTCCATCTGGTGGACAACCTCTCGCGCGTACTCCTTGAGATCCAATCGCCCGCCGTTTTCTGGCGAGACCATGACCCGGAAATGGTGGCGATCATGAACCATGTCGTCACGAAAATCCGCCACCTGGTCGCGGGTTAAATCCCCCTCTCCGTCGAACGCCACGGCCCGGCCGCCGCCCTCGCCGGCACCCTCCCGGCCGATGTAACCGACATGCGCAGCAGCCGCTTTCACCCCCCTGGCCGATGTGGTCTTGCCGATGTAGGTCTTGACCACGACCCGCTGCATATTGGCTGGGCGAAACCCCCTGGAGCCGGCAAGCCGCCCCGATCCGAAACGGCTCGCCTTGGCTGCGCCGCTACCAAGGGAACCTGCGTAGCTCGATGGCGATCGGGCGCGGCTCAATGCGGTGAGAGAACGCAGAGCGGAAAGGCGCACTTTGCCGGCGCGCGCCTGGCGGGCGCGGCCTGCGCGCCCCTTGAAGGCGGGTGTGTCCCCCGGCAGCCAGCCGAGGCTGAGGCTGGCGCCCGATGGCGTTTTTTTAGTCGTTGTCATTCAAGGCCTTATTGTTAGTGTGCGTAGGTCCACTTGATTTCTCAGAGCCTTACGCATCATCGTGCGCACAAATCCGGCCGATACGCATATACTTTCGCTGTTGACACAGGCACTTACGACACCACACACGCCAACCCTTTTATCTTGCCCTTTCTTCCTCTCCCTCCCGTCCATACCGCCAATCACGCTCAACCCTTCCTTTTGTAGCAGCATTCCTCGCAGTGTCCACACATTTTTCGCGCACCGCGATCACCACGGAATCGCATCGCCAATGCAGCGTCACACGGGAGAAGCGCGCACGCCGTGCCCGGACAGCCATGTCCCCGCGCCGGTCGGCGGCGCGGCCCTTCGGGCGGCCTGCGGCCGGGACAGCATGGCCGCCGTATACGGGACCGAAACCCCGGCGCGCTCACGCGACGCCGGCGGCCCCTGCGCCATACCAGCAGCACACGCCGGATCTGTTTTCAGTCAATCAACGCGTCGAACTAACGGAACGAGAGGACGGAGCGGTTTGGGAATTTCAAGCGCCCATATCCGATCGCGGCGTGCCGAATGGATGCAGTTGGGAAAGGAAAGGAACGCAGCTCGGTGGGGGCATGCGCAGCACGCAGCACTCGAGCGACGTATGCGTACCCGCGAGCCATGGTCCCGGTGTTGTAAAGGGACAATGCGCAATCCAGAGTCGATTGCTTCGTGGTGCCTGTGGCGGCGCATTTCTGGTAGTTGTAGGCAAGCAACTCGGTGCCGATTCGGATGTTCGAGCAGACGCCAAAAACCTGATCCAGGGACAGCCGCCACGTGTTGAGCCATGGGGAGCTTATCTGCGTGAGCCCCATGTCGATACGATGGCCAGCATTGAGCAGGGAAGTCGCGAGCGCGATGGCCTGCATCTTCGTCTTTGGGGCATAGCTGCGGTGGCTTGTGTTGTCCCCGATCGCGTACGGATTGCCACCGCTTTCGGCGACGATGAGCGCGGTTGTTGTCTGCGGAGCGACAGCTGGCCCGCAAGCCATCAGTAAGGTGAAAATGTCCATTTTGACGGGCGCGCCTCATACTCGATTGCGGTCAATGGCACAGGGCCAATGTAACGGCCATCGAAGCTGTTCGGAATGAAATTTGAGCCCGGGAAAAAGTATCCCCTGGGCACCGTGAAGCAGCCCCTTATCCGTGGCAAAGGGCGCCCCAGTGAATCGTGCGAATAGACTGGGCCAAGCCGGCGGCCGTCGACCGTCGCACCTTTATTACCAATGCACACACGGTCCCCGGCGAGTCCCCATATTCTCTTGAGAAGAGGGATGCCAGGGCTCTCCCAGTGCCTCCCGTAGACCATCTTTGCAAACGGTGCCGGCACCGGAAAAACGACCGTCATGCCCCGCCTGTATTGCGCCGGTGAATGTTCATGGAGAACGTAGAAGCCATATTTCTCCGAGTGGGTCACATTGAAGATGACAGGAGGCGCGTACCGTAGCCATATCGCCCGTCCAGCGGCCATGAGAACGAAGAAAGCCAGCGTCAGGAAGAGGGGGGCTATCGTTCTGATCTTAAGCATCGGGAAGATGCTCCTCGAGACGGTGGAGCATGCGTGGAGTAAGCCAGCGTGCAGGCAGGCCCTTGATCATGTGGTCGCGAGCTTGCCAGAATGCGGGCGGGCGCGATGTCGGATCTCCGTCTGCCTCCACCAGGCGAAGCCATTGGACCAGGAGCTTGCATCGCCGTGTCCCCTCCGTATGCAAGAGGACATGAGCGCCCGGATGCACGTGTGGAACAGGCTGAACGGTGTCCCCGACGGTCCCTGCCTGCAAGATGAAGATGCGCCAACGAATGGTGCCGTACTCGTTTCGATCCCACAGATCGAGAGCGAATATGGAACCCGGTGAGAACAAGGCGGATTCATGCCCCTCGCCAAAGTGGTGAGTGTGTTTGATGGTCCGCACGGGGAGCCCCCAGATGAGGCGATAATTGCAAGCGCCCTCGACGTATCTGAGCTCGACAGACGTGAGGTATTGCCGCTCGATGGATGCGCTCATGAAGTCTGCGCCTTTCGATGAAAATGGCGAGGGTTTTGAATGCGGCCCGGGACTCGCTTCGCGATCTTCCGTTTCGTGATGCCGCTGGCCAGATAGCCGGCGATTTCAGCTTCGAGGCCTTCGAGCTTGAGGGGTCCGGTGGATCTTTTTGGGCGGCCAAGCGACAGGCCATCCGACCTTCTCTTGGGCTTTGCTTCCCCTGGTCAGAACCCAGATAAATTCGCGCTCGATCCGTGCGGCGATGCCGCGTACTGCCGGCACTTATGCCTCGCTGCCGAAGAACATCTCACGAGGCGCTTGGCTGGAGGTTGAGCCCGAGCATTATGCGAAAGCGCTCCGCGCCAACCACGGACAGTTGCTCGCCCAAAAGAGGGGCGAACATGGAATCGAGCTCCGCGACACTGGCACCGGGGTGCGCAGCCATTCGGCCTGTAGGCTCCGCCAGCCTGGGTGCCTCGATTGCACTCCGGTCATTCCGTTTGAGCGTCTCCGTGAGGATCTTCCGCACGCCTTCGCGCGAGATGCGAAGACGCTCTCCGATAACCCGGACTTTTGCGTTCTCTTCGCCATCCACCCCATAGCGGTGGGCGATCAGATTCGAGCGATCGGCGATGCGTTGCGCGTCCAGGCGCCGCCATGCCCGTGCAACAAGCTCCGTGCCGATTGCACGGATCTCCGCGGCGACGCTCGCGAACGTTGGTGCATTGATGGCGGGGGTACTTGCCGGCAACGGCGAGGACGGATCCAAAATCCAGCCGTCGGGGACTTGCAGGAGCCTTTCGAGGCGAACACGCCCCTCGTCGCTCAAGGTCAACGGGAACCCATGCTTCCATCGCCATACCGTCGTGACAGAGACCTCCAGGTGAGCGGCGACGGTCGTGATGGTTAGGCCCCGGTCCCGCATGCGCAAAGCCAAGCGTCCGGCAAGCAATGTCTGCAGGTCTTCCATGTCGTTCCTCGTCGAGGCGATGCCGGGGGCCGGCGGGTGCGCATAGGTCGGTCAGCGCCAGCCTCCTTTGATATAGCACGCGCTCGCAATGCCGCGGGGCCACCTTCCATCACGGCGTGCGTCACTTTCTCAGAGCGTTGGCGTGATGGAAGCGCGGCTACATTGCCGCCTCCTGCTCAGTGAGTCCAATGGGCGCGGCTGAACCACAGGCCGGCAATGAAGACGCGGTCCCTGGGATCCATGGGGATCCGTTCTTTCGAGCCATCGAAGCACACGACGGTACAAAAACCGGCGGTTCCGCTGCAGCAGCTGGTGTTGTCGAACCGGGATATGTAGAATTTCCACGGCCTTCCCTGCGCGGAACTGGGCAAGGCCATGAACATCGCGCTTGAGGGCAACCCGGTTTCGCGGGCTACCGTCATGGAACTCAAAGGGGCCTTGTTCCGTGACCACGCCCTCACTCGCCGATCGCGCGTAGCGCGGAGAAGTAGAAACGTGCGACCGTGGCGAGCCCCAACATACGGAAGGCGGTTTCACGGTCACGGGGGGCGAGCTCGCGAGCAATAGCAAGGCATTCCCGGTGATGCTGGCGATGAATTTCACTGAGCCGCCCGGCCGCTTTCGGGTAAGCTGCGTGCGCCGCTCCGTGGGCGTTGCCGCAATGATTTCACTTAGTATTCGTGTTCCATTACAGGATGTTACAGATCCCCACTGACTGGCATGCTGATAGACAAAATAAAAAATCGTGAAAGCGGCATTATCGTATATGGAATGGTGCCGCCGAAGAAAGACACCGCGCTGGAACGGTTGACGGAAATCGCGGCATTGCAGGAGCAGCGGCTGCAATCGTTGAAGATCGACGGACTGGTTCTGTACGACATCCAAGATGAGAAGTCCCGTACAGCCGAGGCCCGGCCATTTCCGTTCATTGAGACCCTTGATGCCTATGAATACAGTCGTGACTATCTCAAGCGCCTGAAGCTGCCCAAAATAATCTATCGCTCGGTAGGCAAGTATCGCGCGGAAGAGCTAACTAAATTTCTGACCACAGCCTCGGCTAAGGAGTACCTGACTGTATTCGTGGGCGCCGCATCTGCCCATCAAAACGTCACCTTGTCTATGGCCGAGGCTTATGCCGTCAAAGCTAACAGCGGCAGCCAGCTGTTACTGGGCGGAGTCACTATTCCCGAGCGCCACCTCACCAAAGGTGACGAGCACTTGCGCGTATTCAACAAGATCAAACAGGGCTGTGATTTTTTTATCTCGCAAGGCGTGTACGATGTGAACGCCTCCAAGAATTTCCTTTCCGATTACTACTACTACGGCAAGGAGCACAATATCCCGCTGGTACCCGTGCTCTTTACGCTCACGCCCTGTGGTTCACTGAAGACACTGGATTTCATGAAGTGGCTGGGAATCAGTATCCCGCACTGGCTGGAAAACGAATTGGTGCATTCAAAGGACATACTGCAACAGTCCGTGGAGTTCTCCGAGCGCAACTACCGTGAGTTGCAGGCGTTCGCCGCCAACAAGGGTATTCCCATCGGCTGCAACATCGAAAGCGTGGCCATACGCAAGGTTGAAGTGGAAGCCTCGATTGAATTGCTGCGTCGCGTACAGGCGATCTAAGTCTGCGGGAGTCCGTGGATCAAGATATTGGGTAATTTCATCCATCCTTGGTCGTGCCCTCTCCTTACTCGTCTTTCATGTGCCGCCAATGCCCCCTGGTGATTCGCCTCGTCACGCGCGCGCCGTTCATCGTCACGATCTTGGCTCGGTCTTCATGAGCGTCTTTCGATGGCATCGGGCTTGCTCTTCCAGGCGTCGTATCGGAGGCGAGCAAGAGCTTCGTGGAGTGATGCCCGAGTGCATACTCCTCGCGAATACCGGCCACGGGCCGTTCGGAAGAGCGGAGATTCAACGCCCAAGCTAGGCGGCGCAGGGGTGTGAAACGCGGAGGGCACCAACAGCTGCAAGCCGTTGGCTTTCGCTTGACCGGCCAGTTCCGCGATATTTTGGGTTGCTCATTCGTGGCTCGCTCACTCGGCTTGGTGGCAAGCCACGCATAGCTTGTTGCCATCTGGATCACGGAAATACGCGCCATAGTAGTCGGCGTGGTACTCGGGCCGCAAGCCAGGCTTGCCTTCGCATGTTCCTCCGCTTTCGAGAGCAATCGCGTGAACCTGATTGACTTGCTCCCGGGAACGAGCGAGGAACGCGACCATTTGCCCATTGCCGGGCTGATGCGGTCGCTGATCGTAGGGACGGCCGATCAGAAAGAGGGGCCTTGGATCCGGTGAGGCCTGCCAACCAGCCCACGGGCGCTCGGGCTCCTGGAAACGGAACTGCACGCCAAGCGCATCGAGCACCGGTTTGTAGAACGCCATTGCTCGCTCGAAGTCGGTGACGCCGATTATGACGTGTGAGAACACGTGGCTTCTCCTCGGTTTCGCCTGACGCACATTGGGCTGCATGCGGCGAGGACTTATCGGGGCTTAATGATCAGCCGTCTTGGACCATGCGGCGAGTCGCACGCAGCCAACGTAGCTGAGGAAAATCGATTTTTCCCCGCTAGCGCGTTATCGACCCGCGAGCTTGTCCATCACCCTACGCCAAGCCTGTTCGTCCTCTGCGCCGAGCAACGCGAAGACACGCGCGAAGCGTGCACGCTGGTCGCCGGACAGGGCAGATTCAAGCATTTGACCGGATTCTGTAAGTGACAGTCGTTTGATGCGGCGGTCCTCCGCATCGGCCTGAGCCTTGACATAGCCAAGTCCGGTGATCTGTCGCATTGGGCCGTTGAGCGACTGTTTGCTCACTTTGAGGATCCCAAGAAGATCGTTCACCGATAGGCCGGAATTGCGCCCAACGAAGTACAGGATCCGGTGGTGCACGCGTGACAGGCCCTGCTCAGCCAGCATGGCGTCCGGGTGTGCTACGACAGCGTTGAAGCCGTGGAACAACGCTTCCAGGGCTTGGTTGAGTTCGCGCTCGCGTTTCGGTGACAGCTTTACTAGGTCAGCCATATTGACATTTTAGCGCCTCGCCTCGTAGACCGATAGGTCAATAACATTGACCTATATGGGCGCCCCCAATGAACGATACCCCGCATGCCTGTGCAGTCTGCTGGCTGAATGGCCGATTGGTTTCGCCTGGGGAGGCCCGCGTCTCGGTGTTCGACCATGGCCTGCTATACGGCGACGGGGTGTTCGAGGGTATCCGCTTCTATCGCCGCCGGCCGTTCAAGCTGGAGGCACATCTCGACCGCATGTTCGATTCGGCACGCGCCATCGCACTCGACCTGCCTTGGAGTCGCGCTGACCTCGCCGACGCGGTGGCCATGACGGTGGCCGCCTATGACGGCGACGACGGTTATCTACGTTTGGTGGCGACGCGCGGCGAAGGCGCGCTAGGCATCGACCCGAGGAACTGCACCAATCCCAGTTTATTCATCATCGCCGATCGTCTGAGCATGGTCGCGCGTGAGACGCGCGAACGGGGCGTGCGGCTGATCATCGCTGCCACGCGCCGCCTGTCTCCCGACGCCCTCGATCCACGCATCAAGAGCCTGAACTATCTCAACCATATCCTGGCCCGGATCGAGGCCAACCACGCCGGGGCCGACGAAGCCATCCTGCTCGATGCGGCCGGCCGCGTGGCCGAGGGGACGGCCGACAACATCTTCGTGGTGCGCTGCGGCCGGTTGCTGACACCGCCGCCGGTCGAGGGCGCGCTTGCCGGCATCACCCGCGAGACCGTGCTGGAACTGGCGCACGAAGCTGGCGTCGAGGCGGCCGAAATACCGCTCGCCCCTTACGATCTCTATACGGCGGACGAGTGCTTTCTTACCGGCACCGGTGCGGAATTGATACCGGTAGCCCAGGTCAACGGCCGCCGCATGGGTACATGCCCCGGTCCGACTTATCTCGAACTGGCGCGACGGTTCCACACGCTCGTGACCGGATGATCTGCTACGCTCAGAGCCCGAGTTCACTCAGCCCAGGGTGGCCCTCCGGCCGCTGGCCGAGCGGCCAGTAAAATTTTCGCTCGCGCTCCTCGATCGCTAGGTCATTGATACTGGCGAAGCGCCGCTGCATGAGGCCTTCGCGGTTGAATTCCCAATTCTCGTTTCCATAAGACCGATACCAGTGGCCCGAGTCGTCACGCCACTCATACGCGAATCGCACGGCAATGCGGTTGTCCCTGAAGCCCCACAATTCTTTGATCAGACGATAGTCCAGTTCTCGTGCCCATTTCCGCCGCAAGAACTGACGAACCTGCTCGCGTCCAACGGGAAATTCGACCCGGTTGCGCCAGAGCGTGTCTTCCGTATACACAAGCACAACTCGATCCGGGTCGCGCGAATTCCAAGCGTCTTCCGCTAGGCGGACCTTCCAAGTCGCCGTATCCAGCTCGAATGGGGGCAGAGGTGGTTTTGTTTTCATCGCGTTCTCCATAGCATGTAGACAGAATTGTCTACATGGAGGATATGCGACGTAGACAAGTTTGTCTACAATATGCACATGAAATCCGTCACAGAACCACCTGCCAGGGAACGCATCCTCCTTACGGCGCACGATCTCTTCTATCGCGATGGCATTCGGGCCACCGGAGTAGACCGGATCATTGCCGACTCAGGGGTCACCAAGGTCACGTTCTACCGGCACTATCCGAGCAAAAACGACCTGATACGTGCCTTCCTAGAATACCGCCATCAACGATGGCTTATCTGGTTCAAAGACGCCCTGGAACGTCATGGCAAGGATGTCCATGCCCTCGTGCCGACCTTGGCCGAGTGGTTTGAGAGTGACGACTTTCGCGGCTGTGCTTTCATCAACACCGTCGGTGAGTTGGCCAATGACTTACCCGAAGTTGTCGATATCGCGTGCCGCCACAAGGAAGATATGATTGCAGCCATTTCTGATTTGCTACCGGCATCGGTCGGTGTTGAAGAGTTGTCCAGAACTCTGGCTCTTGCCATAGATGGCGCGATCGTTCGTGCCCAATACGATTCAACGCCCGCGAATGCCTTGCGGGCCGTTGCTCTAATCATCGCCGCCTTGATCCCATAGTGGCAAGTGCGCTGCATCCCGACCGTGAAACCGACCCTGCGATCCGGCAATACCGAACCGAGCACATGCAGCGTGTCAATCGGACATACGAAGCCGGCTGGTGCGCACGACCTTGCCGCGCATCACGCCACGCAGCCCGAGCCGACGCATGAGCCGCTCCACCGTGCAGCGGGCTGCGACAATGACTTCGCGGTTCATCTGCTTCCAGACCTTGTCAACACCATAGACCTGCATGTTGGCTTGCCAGACCTGTTCGACGTGCGGCATCAACTCGGCGTCACGCTTAGCGCGAGCACTGCGCAACGCTGGATTACGCGCCCACGAAAACCACGCCCCGGCCGATTTCCAAGGATCCAGGTCCTAGCCCCCTCGCCAAAGCTCGCGGGCGAAGCCGACCGCTGTACGAGCCAAGCTGAGGACGGCATGCCTTCCGATCTGTCGTGAGAAGCTCGTGGTGCAGGAGGAGGGCGGCTTGTGAGGGAAGTACGGGCGCGCGCCGCACAGTCCCCGGGGGAGCGGGGCGCTAAGCCGGGTGCTTCGCCGGTCGGCGGCTTCGCACACCGGACCGCGCGCGACCTCGGGAGGCTTCGCGGTGTTGACTGAATTTTCGTCGCTATAGTGTGCAGCCTCGAGACGTTCAGTTTCGGGATTTCCCCCTCCGGTTCGATGGCGCTAAACTGTCGATGAGCACCGACCGCAGCGATTCCCCATAGCCGTACGGCATGATGCGCCCTATCCGGGCTTTGGATGGAAGCCGATGACGACCGACCTGCGAGAATCCCTGATCCAGCATGCCCTTCGCGACAAGGCCAAGCTGTTCGGCTGGGCGCGCTGCTTGAAACGATCGGGCATGGTGCTCGCACCCGCCGGCTATGCGGTCTTTCAGTTCGATTCCGAATTGTCGGCTAGGCTCGACGGAACGTGGCTCCAAGCCGCGATGCACTATCTCCCGCTGAGCATGGTAAAGGAAATC
>JAKAFK010000131.1 GCA_021817985.1 Pseudomonadota bacterium
AGCCGTCGAACGACTTGGCCGCCGGGAACTTGAGATCGGGCACGCCGATCCGTCCGTCCGCATCTTCGATCAGCATGTCCGCCTCACCCGTGAGAACCACGTCCGGGCCGATGGTGACCCGCATCCTGGCCTCGACCAACGCACCTTGCGCATTGCGCAACGCGCGCCAGCCTGTCTTGGCCCACGCTTCCGGGAAGGCCTTGACCAGGTTGGTGCCGATCGCCATCAACTCACCCGGCGTGTACCGGCTGAACTCGATGATCTCGGTATCCAGGGCGTGCTGCCATGCCTCCTGGAAAATGGGCACCGGGTCCAGGGACTCGTTGCCTTCGGCCTGCGCCTTGATAAAGGCCAGGCACGCGAGATGTCCGGCCTTGCCAAAGGGCAATGCGTGGCCAACGGTCGCGGTCCGAACCTTCAGCACGTTCGTGAGGTAATACTGGTGCCCGCAATCTTCGAACTTCAGGCTCGACGTGGGGCTGAGAAAGATATTCATCATCCACTCCTTCTGTTGGATCGATGCCGCGCGGTGTTCAAACCCGCGCTTTCAGTGAAGGGTCACGACGTCTTGCAACAGGGACCATTCCTCGGCGAGCGCCAGGACGGGTCCGGGCAAGTCGTCCGTGTCGGCAAGTTCGCCCGTGGCGACTTCGACGATGGCGTGCCCTTGCTCGTCCAGGGCGTCGAGGGAATGCTCCATGCGGTAGCCAAGCGCAGCCAATGCGGCCTCGATGGCGTGCTCACGAGGGCATGCACCGGCACGCCGGCGTTCGAGTGAGTCCATAGATTTCCTCCAGCGATGTGGAGGGAGCCCGACCCGGGAGGGTGGACTCCCGGTTGGGATGGCCGCGGTGAAGCGGCGTTAGCGATTGACGGAACGCTGCTTGACGAGGGCGCCGAGCCGACCAAGTTCCGCGCTGGCTTCATCCAGTGTCGAAACCGGCTTTGCCTCGACACCCAGCTGCTTGGCAATGCGTCCAATCTGCTGCTGCATGCTGCGCAGGCGGGCCTGATCGCCGGCCCCAGAGCCGACCTCAACGACTTGCACGGTCTGCGCGACCGGCTCCGACGCCGACAGGACCGTGTTGCGACCATCCTTCGCGGGACACGGTACTGCGCTCACGCGGTCCAGCAGATTCCCGGCAGGACCCGCACCCTTCGCCACGCCCTTGCCACGCGTCTTGCTGGTGGCGGTGGCCGACGGTTCATCGGGAGCTGGCGCAGCGGGTGTTTTGCCCATGTCGGCCATCGTCCGGCTCTCATCGGCATCGAGGGCATCGCCGCCCAGTCCGACCGCGGCAAGCAGCCGTTGGAAGGCGGCGGTTTCACCCGCCTCGAAGTCCTTGCGCAGGACCTCGCCGTTGCCTTCACGCGCCGCCGGGACCGCGTACTGGAGATCCAGGCCCATGCAGAACGCCGAACCGCTGGCAACTTCCTGGCCTTGCGGGTCGACCAGCCGTGCGGTCATGACGAATCCGCTGGGAATCGGCGGCAGACCGACCGACTCCGGCGACTTGCCGCCGTTGATGGCCGCTTCGTGCAGACGGGTCAGCGTCGGCGAAAGCTCGCATGCCGCCTGGAAGGACCGAACGACGCGCCATCCCTTGGTCGGCGGGAACCGCTCCAGAAAATCCGGCAAGCGCGCTGAAAACAGCTTGTACGGCTTCGGGACGTATTCCCCGTCCTGGAATGTCGTCAGCGTGACGATGCCTTGCGACGGTTTCATTGGTCACCTCCTGAATAGATGGCTTGTTCCAGTTCGCCGAAAACGTCCTCCACGGGGATTTCGTCTTCGGCTTGTGGCGCAGGCCGTGGTTGATGGACGCCAGCCCGTTCCCGGACCGGCTGGTGCTGGACAGGCTGCGGGGCGTCACGACGCTCCTGCCTGGACTCCCAACCGTCGGACCGGGGGCTGCCGGCCGGCGTCCGGGCGGGTCCCCGCTCGGAGCGGGAAGAACCCGTGGACGGGCGTTGGACTTCCGCGCCGGCCGCGAGAATCTTCAACGGCGCGCGCACGTCGTGCGCCACGATCTGATGTTCGTAGCGGACCACCTCGTCGGAGGTGATGTATTCGCGCACGTTCAGTTCGCCCCGGACAAAGATCCCGTCGCCTTTCCTGAGCAGCGCGATCTGTTCGGCCGCCGCGTCGAATGCGACGACGAGATGCCAGGTCGCGCGTTCATTCCACTCGCCATCGTCGCCCTTCCACCGACGATTCGTGGCCACGCGGCAGCGGGCATGACAGCGCCGGCCTTGCCGCGAGACCTTGGGGTCATCACCCAGACGACCCTCGATCATCACGAGATTCAAATCACTCATCGCCACCTCCATGAAGCAGTGAAGCACGATCGTGCGTTCCTGCAAGCCTGAAAAGCGCGCATCGGGCGCGCACCGCCGCCGCTTCACAGCGGGCAGAAAGGGAACAGTCCGTCAGGAGGTCGACCGGCCGCGTGGGCGCGGCACGTCGCCACGTAAATGCACAGCGGGGCTAGGCACTTACGCCGCGGCGCGCGGGGCACGATGGCATGCGGCGGAATGGGAGGCGGGGCCAGGAAGCGAGCGGCCCGCTCGGCGACAAAGGCGCGCATCGAGTATCGCGCGCCGCATTTCGGCGAGTCAAGGCCAGGTTACGCCGCGCGCTAGCAAACCGGCAAAACCCCGGATTTGCCTCTCAGCGGCCATTCCACGCCCAGGGACGCGCTGGCGGCATGGCAAGGTGGCCAAACCACCCAACGGGAGTTCACACCATGAACGCAGAAGCCGTGGCGCCGGTCGCGCAGGCCGATGCAGTTGACGACTCGGCGCGCTTTTCCGCGCCCCAGGAGCCTCGGCGTGTCAACGCCTACTCGACATCCGCCGGACGCAAGCGCGATGGATTCTATTTCGAGCCTCGATCCAGCGAGTTCTTTCTCGAAGTGGCGGTGAAGCTGCGCAACCGGCCCAGCCAGATTGCCTTCAGTCGCACATTCCACCCCACGCAGTTCGCCCTATTCCAGCTCGAGCGCATCGCGCCGATCATCACGCGCAACGACGACGAGTGGCGCCTCGTCATGAAAAAGGTCGACAAGGACTTCGCGGCCTTCCTCGCCTACATCGAGGGCGAGTCGGCGCGGGCGACCAAGATGCTGGAGGACAACCTGCGCCCCCTGGACTCCGGCGGTCACAACCGGATCGAGGACAACATCGTGCGCGTCTACACGCCGCGCGTGCGCACCTTCATTGAGTGCATCCAGTCCGCTGACCAGCTCATCACGAACTACGCCCGCCTCTGGATGGAAGGCTTCATGGATGAAGTCGACTTCAAGCGCTGCAATTTCCGGCTGCGCACGCGGGCGATCAACCTGGCCAAGAGCATCTACATCATTCATGCCCAGGCCTACGCCAAGCTGCGCCGGGATCGGGCGGAAGCGGAGCGCCGGGCGACCGAAAGCCAGGTGCAGTCCGAACGCGAGGCCGCCGAGGCCGTCCTCCGGCAGTCCGACGCGATCATTGGCGACGTCGTCCAGTCGGGGATCGATGCCGACAAGACGCCGGACATGGGCGAAGCGGACTTGCACGCCGAAGACCCGCACATGGCGCAATCGGAATTGCACCATGCGCCCCGGAGGCGCCGGACCAAGGCGGATTCCGTTCTCGGAGAGGCCACGCCGGAACAAGCCGAAGATGCCAGTGCCGCCACGGATCCGGCGTGACGCATGGCAACCAATCCGGGGCAACAACGCGCCGTTGAAGCGCAAGGCCACTGCCTGATCGTGGCCTGCCCCGGTTCCGGGAAGACGTACACCCTCATCGAACGCGCGAAGCGCATCCTCGCCCTGTCGCCAGGCACCCGGATCGGGATGGTGACCTTCACCCGGGCTGCCGCCGAGGAAATGCGCTCGCGGGTGGCGAGCAGTGCCGGTGCCAGTGCCGCGGAGCGAGTCGTCTCGGGGACGTTCCACCAGCTCGCGCTCCGACAGTTCGAGGCCTACGCCCACGGCAAAAGGCCCTTCACCATCGCGACCGAGGCACACAGCGAAGTCCTCGTCACCAAGGCGTGGGAGCACGTCGTGCGGAAGTTCCGGACGCGCATCAAGCGCCACGACCTTCGGCAGCAGATGGCCTTCGTCAAGGCGAACCGCGGGCATATCCCGCCCAATGCCGACGGGGAGGTCGTCCGCACGGCGCTGGATCATTACCAGGCCCAACTGCGCGCGCAGCGCATGCTGGATTTCGACGACATCATCGAATATGCGGTCCAGGGGATGCAGGCAGGCGTCCTGAAGCCACTCGCGGTCACGCATCTGCTCGTCGACGAAGCGCAGGATGCCGATCAGATGCAGATCGACTGGGTGTTGGCGCACGCCGAGCGGCAGATCATGGTGACGTGCGTGGGGGACGATGACCAGAGCATCTACCAGTTCCGCAACGCGCGCGGCTACGACGGGATGATGCACTTCGCCGACTGCACGAAGGCAGAGCAGATCACCCTCGAGACGACGTATCGCTGCCCGCCGGCCGTCGTCGCGCATGCAAGCCGTTTGATTCGGAACAATGCCGCGCGGATTCCGAAGCGCATTGCCAGCGCCTCCGCCATGCGGGGCGAGGTGGAGCGGCGTGACTTCCCCAACCTCGCGGCCGAGGTCGCGGGCGTGATCGACGCGATCCAGGTCGATGCCGGGGCAGCCTCGGGATCATGGGCGGTTCTCGCGCGGACGCGCGGACTGCTCAGGGCCATCGAGACCGGCATTTTCAGCGCCGGCCTGGAATACGCGGGTGGGGTCGACGGCTCGATCTGGTCGGGGGGCGTCCCCGGCCTGATGCGAGGACTCATCGGCTCCGTCGTCGCCGGCGACATCGTGGGGGC
>JAKAFK010000004.1 GCA_021817985.1 Pseudomonadota bacterium
CGTTGAGGCGCACATCTTCGTCGCCTTGCTGGCCTACTGCCTGCAGGTCACGCTCAAGCATCAGGTCAGGCGCGCAGCATTGGAGAAGTTCAAGACCATCCAGATGGTGGACGTGCATCTACCCACCTCCGACGGCCGCCAAATCATCTTGTCTCGTTATCCCCAGCCAGAGCCCGAGCACCGTATGCTGCTCAACGTCCTGCGGCTACAGTTGCCGACCCAGCCGCCCCCTAAGATCACGACGCGGTACCGGCTTGTGGAGGTTAGGGAGCCCTGCCCGGCGTAGTGAAGACCGTCAGCAGTGCTATCGTGTAAATTCAGCACCTTAATGACGACCACACCCTCGAATAGCGAAAGATGGGGTAGCTCTCCTTGTGGCCGATGACTTCGTATTGATTCGGGGACAACCATGCGGCATCCGGATTAGGCACCTCGATGATCTTTATGGGAACCTGGTCGGCATCGAAGATGGGGGCAACGTCGTCATCGGCGTGCACGCCAGTCGGGTTATGAACCTGGGCGAGGATGACCGGAGCGGCATCGATGGTCGCCATCAGGGGAAGCGTCAACCGCGCGGATCGGCCGAAAGCCCCCAGCAGATGCGCGAGGCGCATGGGTTCCCCACGCACCCATCCCATACACTGCGATACAGCCCGACCACCAGAATCCCCGAGGCCAAGTTCGTGACGAGCCCGCGAACGGCCATGAAAGTCCACAAGTCCTCCCTGATTGCGGCGAAACGCATGGCGCTCGCCATGCCCAACAGAAGCATCCAGACCAGCATCAGCCCGGCATAGCGCAAAAATCGAGACCGCACCAGGGCAGTTGCCGCGGAAGACGCCTCCCCCATGGTTCTCGCCATCACCTATCCGCCGGTCATTGCTGGTCTCCCTGGGGTTGGCTTATTTTTGGCTGCTACCCACAACACAACGCGCGCTGAAAAGGCGCACGCCGGCGAACCGCCGGTTCGCGCGTCAAGACAGCCGGCAAGACATTCGGTCGTCCGTCCGCCGCTCCCCGCGCTCATGTGCCTGCTCACTGCGTTCTCGGTTCGGTTTAACGAGGCGGCATCGGGCGATTCAGGGAACGAAAAAAACCCTGGGCAGGGTCGTCACTCAGCGCCTGGTTGCCGCTGTGGTCCCCTGTATGCGCCATGCGCATGATCAGTGGATTGAAGGGTATTCTGCATCGCTTTAGCTGCGCCTTGTTCTGGGCCTGCGCGATGCAGAACCTCTCGCTCCATTCGACGCGCGTCTGCTGGGCCAACGCTCTCAACATTTCCCCTCTGTCGATATACAGTTGCCGGTTCTTGAGACGATAGAGGCGCCGCAATTGGCGTTGATCTTGGGAGATTTTATCCTGCTGCGCGCTGATCATCTTCTCGATCTGAGCCCGGCTGGGGGAGGGCTGATCGGCGGCCGGCGATCCTTGGACCATAGGCGCGCCAGACGAAGACGGCGCGGTGCGCGCACCATCTGTCGGTGATGCCGCGGCCGCGCCAGTTGCCCACATCAGCGAAGCGGTGGACACCAACACTAGCCGAGTTTTCCAGCTCATCGGGTTGCTCCTCAGTCGACATCGGTTCCAAAATCGGGTCGAAGGGGGCATGCACCCCATGGCGCGCAAGAGCTGCTCGATAGCGTCAGTACGCATAGCGAAGCCCTATGTTATAGCTCGCGATCCCGGTCGTGCTATTGGGTTCACTCCATGCATAGGGCGTCCCCGCGATGGGGGCCTGGGCGCTATAGCCGTATTTGAGGCGCTTATAACGCGCGTCGACGAAGGCATAGAGGCGCGAGGCAAGCGCTACGTCCGCCTCCAGGCCTGCATCATAATAGGCCGATGCGCCCAACTCCGCGCTTCCGTAGGGTGTCGTAATGTTTCCATGGGCCGTGGAACCCACTGCGACATCCGCCGCAATCACCCACCGTTTACCCAAGGCATACTGGAACAGGCCACCCAGGTCGTAAAAGTCATTCTCATAGGTTTCGCCATAGCCATTGGCCCCCAGAAGCTCACGGTCCCACTCATGGGTGCCGAAACCCAGGTATGGCGTCGCCATGAAATCTCTTGACAGCACGATACCCTTTCCGATTCTTGCCGACCAGTCCTTGATTCTGGCGTGCGAGGTCCCCGCATGAGGGGTAACTGTGCAAGAACCGCCGCCGCAATGCTGAATGCCGCCCTGGTAATTCACGTCGCCGGCGACGTAGCCATACGACAAGCTCAAGTAGAGGTTCGTCACTTCCCACCGCGCGTCCGGATTGCCACGATCGCCGATATTGCCCATCCAGGAGATCCCGAGTGACTCCCCGTGGACCTTGCCGTTCTCGGTATCGAAATAGTTGTCGTTGATCGTCTCCCCATAATGCAGCTGACTCAGCTGGTAGGACGCCTCGACGGAATTGTTGAGCCGAAGGATGGCGCTAGACGGACTCGCCCCCGCGACCGCCGCGCAAGGCGCGGCAGAGGCGGCCAGTGCCGAAAGAAGAAGCCATTTCTTGTTCTTCATGGTCTTGATGCTCCCTGAGGAATATTGTCGTTGTTGAAAGTTTGCCGTTGGGCCCAAGGTCATCCGAGGCTCGGAGCCGAGCCATGACATGGCCAGTGCGAGCGGATGCGCGATTTTTATTTATCTACTGAAGCTTGCGATTCCGCCACGGTTGGTATCCAGGCGCAGCGTGCAAGTAAACGGACGATCACCAAAGTCTGGCGAAAAAGCCCCGCTGTCCAGTAGTTGCTTCTGCTGCTCTTCGGCGCTTATCATGAAGATTGCATAATATGGCTCTTCGTCGGATGACTACGATAGGTCTGGGATAGCAGACGCCTCCGGGCCCTTGTGAGACAATGTTTTTGTGAAGAACCACTGTCGACGAGGGTTTATGGGGGTTGCTATTCCAGCATCCATGCTGGAATTACGGGGCCAATTTGTCAAGGAGGTTAGGAAGTTGAGTGGGCGCGCGATGCCGGAGAGGTGCTAAGCCGCTACGATCGTGACCGGCGTTTCAAGCCGGTAGATCACCGGTGGGGTGAACGCGGCCGGGTGGAACGCTACCTGCGGCGACGGGTTTTGGATGTGCCGCTGGCGGGCAAGCGCACGTATGTGGATATCGAGTACGCCCAGGTCCGTGTCCGGCACAGCCAGGTAATGGTGGAAGCCCTGCCATTTGTGGCGCCTGGGCAGCGGGCGACCAAGCGAATGGACTGGCTGGTGAGCGCATTATGCCGCCATATGAGCCTGAGTGCGGTGGCTCGCCACACCGGACTTCCATGGCATTCGGTGAAGAACCTCGACAAGCGCTGTTTGGCCGACGAGCTGCCGCCGCGACGGCCGGAGCTTCTGGAGGGGCTGGCGCTCATTGGCGTCGACGAGGTGGCGCGGGCCAAGGGCCACGACCATCTCACGCTGGTGTACGACATGGAAAGCGGCGATCTGCTGTGGCTCAAGGAGGGACGCACGGCCGAGGCCTTCGGTGAGTTCCTGCAGGCGTTGAGCGAGGAGTGCGCCCAGGGCGTCAAGGCGGTCGCGATGGACACGGGGCTGGCCTATCAGTCGGCGGTCAGGCAGTGGTTGCCGAATGCTGCCATCGTGTTCGACCGCTTTCACGTGATGCAGATGTATAGCAAGGTGATCAAGCAGGTGCGGCGTTCCGAGATGCGCAAGGCGGACGAGGAAGGGCAGGCGAAAATTCGCAAGGAGCGCTTCCTCCCTCTCACAGCGTGGGACACCCAGCACTGTCTCACCTCAAATAGCTCGATTCCCGAAGCCTAAATCACGTTGGAACGTAACAACACCCTCGAATAGCGAAAGATGGGCTAGCAAAGCAGCTCGCCCCCTCCAGCAGAAGCGAGTCGAAGCGCTCCTTGCTCCTGCTCTCTCTGTTGAAGCGTCGGATCGGATCGTTGACGCCACCCATCTCAGAACTGCGGCCGCCCGCTTTGGCAGATAAAGGTGTGGGGATGCGGCGGTTCGCTCGGGACCACCTGCAAGGTGAGAACGCCGGTATATCGATTCAGGCTGAAGGCATCTTCCGACCCGTCCAGGTGGCCAGCGATGACCCCGGAAGAAACGAAAGTAATGTCACCGTCCGGAAGGATCGAGTGTTGTCCGTTAGGGTAGATTTGCATCTCGTTGACCGTCTGAGCATTCAGGTCGAGTTTGACGACGTACTGGGTTCCCGCATACCCCGGCCAGTTGGCGTCGGTATGGCAGACCAGATTCAAAATTTGATCGGCCTGCGCACTCGACTGCAGGCAGGGAAGTGCAACCGCCGACAGCGCCAGCGCAATGGCGATCCGCTGTATCCGCGTCCGACCGCTGAGCATGGCGGGAAATAAGCTGGCCGTGATGTTCCGTAAGTCGGTATGCATGTCGTCGCCTCCAGCACGTTTCAAAATTTCGCCGCCGGCAGCAGCAGAGTGGATTCCGCGCACCTGAACATATCGATCGTATTTGGGTTCAGGACAAACACCTCATATTCGAGAGTACCGTTGAGTCTATCGATATGCAAACGTGAGCCGGTAGTTATTTGGACGCTGATAGAGTCTCTGTCCACGTGCACGTAATTTCCGCCTCGTGATGATATGGGCCCGCCGGCAATTGTCTGCCAAGCGCCATTCTCGTACTCCTGAAAGTTCTTCCATTGCCAATAAGCCCTGCCTGATGAGGAATCTACCCACACATGGATTCCCGTGGCATAGCCCGGGGTCATGGGCCGCCCATCATCCGATACGGAGTACGAACTTGGTCCGGTGAGCGCCGGACTGAACGCGCATTCAAGCGAGATGACCGACGCCCTAGCCACCGTTGACGCCAGCGCCAAACCCGCAATCGTGGCCAAGAGGATAAGTGGTGCGCGCTTCTTTGCAGGCGACCTCCGTACGACCTTCATGGATTTTCTCCTTCTGATGGGATTTCTACCGCCACGCCCGACCGGAGGACTACGCCTATTTCGCCGGAGGCTGAGAGCCGGCCCCGGACTGGGTGCCGACGACGGTCGCGGCGATCTTTTCCGCAAACGCCTGCTCGGCTTGCCCGATCTGTTGCCATGCTTTTGCGGTTGTACCGGCGGTGATTTCGCGATGCAAATTCACTGCACCGCTTTCCAGCAACGCACCTTGCGCGTTATCCATCTGGTAGGTTGCCGACAGAAGTAATGTGTTCGACGAGAGAGCAGGAACAGTGACTTCAGGCAACGGCAACAAGAATGTGAGGGCCCCCCTAACAGCGGTGTTGGAGGTCGCACCTTTGTCGACCATGCTCCTGGTAATCGTGACGACCAACGTATAGTCCGTCACCCCGTTTGCGATGGAAGTGATGCCATATCGCGACTGAAACGTCGCGCGAATCCAGTTTTTTATATTGCCTCGTTCCGTAGGACCACATTTCAAGTAATAATTTTGGTTCACCAGCCAGCCAGGATCGGACGGACAATTCGCCCGCATCCTGATCGCGACTCTCTTGCCGATGTAGGCCGTCCTGACGATTGGACCGGAATAGGCCGCGGCCGTCGATGGCGCCGACATCGCGGTGGACGGCGGCAACGACGCCGGTCCCGGGGCCGAATTGGCGTTGCCTCCAGTGAGCATCGCCGCTCCCAAACTGCCCTGGCACCCCGCAAGCGCCAGGGCAATTCCCACAGAGGCAACCATCAGTGCGCAAGAGGTGAGTCTGGTCGTTTGCATGCTTATTCCAATTCCGCGCAGGACGAGTCGACCAGTGTGCCGTTACCCTTTCTTTGGCTCATCCAATGGGTTGGCCGTCTAGTCCGCTGAAGTAACTCGAGGCGGCGATGCCCTTGACCGAACAGAACCGCCCAGTGAAGTTGCGCCTGGCCCCGCCCGTTCTCCACTCCCGGGCCATAGCTGCAGGTGCCGGCGTAGGTGCATTGATTGTTGCAGCAGTCCGAATTGGACGAACACGCCTGACCGCCCGAGTTGCAAGCCTGGGCAACGCCAGTCCACAGAAACAAGGCGCAGATGGCTATCATAAGCGCGGAAGTGCGTTTCCTGGTCATCGCTGTCTCTCTCCTTTTTCCATCACCATGCCGACGCGACATGACGCGAGAGCAAGGCTAGCAAAGGCGAAAACACCGGTATAGGATGAAATTGCGGGGTTCCGAACCGTCTGCTGATCGCTGACGATTGCCGGCCCGTGGGAAGGGGATGGACCGGTACGTCCTGACGATCCCTTCGGAACCCTGGCTACCTGTCGCTCCGCTGGCTTTACCACCAAACCCCTTGGAGCCAACCCATCCTCCCCCGCCGCACCCTGCCGCACCTCAGCTTTGGCTCCAAACCCCTTGCACACAAAGCAGCCTGGCTCCAATCTCTTGCGCACAAACCCATTGGCGGCAAAAGAACCATTGCAAACAAACCCCTTGCAGGCAAAACCTTGCCGGCAACCCACCATCCCCCACTCCCGCTTCGCAGGCAACGCCGCCGTGCTGTTGGATGGCTCTGCTGGCCTTTGCTGGCAATGGTTTTTGCAGGCAACGGTTTTGCAGCCAAAGCCTTTGCTGACAAAGGATTGCCGCCAAAGCTTTGGCCCGAGTTTGACACCGCGGGCTAACATGATCAGCCGGAAGCCGCGCAGGGCGCGGCTTTCCGCGATACGCGGATCTTGGTCATGTTACTAGGTTTTTCGGGGGCTGGGGCGGGGTTATTCGACGTCGAGAATAGGGGGCGGCGCCTTGATGCCTAATTCTTTCAGTCGCTTAGCGGCTGATGGGGTCGGGTCGGTGACCTGCCAGACGGTTCCCTGAGGGCTAAACAATTGGGCCAATTGCACCCGCTTCAGGTCGTCACAGATGTTGCGCCAGGAATCCTGGCAAGCGTGCTCGGCCACCCGCTCCAGCAGGAGCGAGAGGACGGTGATGGCGATATGGGCGTGAATGCGATGGGGAGCCCAGTGGAACACCGGGCGCATGTTGAGGCCGGACTTCATCGTCCGCCAGCATTCCTCCACCCGTTGCAATTGCTTGTAGCCCAGCGCCATGTCCTCCACGGTAAGCGAGTCGTCGTTGCCCTGGACCACGAACTTGCCGTCGAAGCGCTCCTCGCTCCTGACCTTGGCCATATCGATCTTGAGGGTGCCCTTTGCGCTTTCCTTCACGTATCGGCCATAGCGCCCGCTGGTGCGCAGGGCGCACATCCGCTTGGTGTGGTGATCGCCTTTCGTCGCCCCGAGGCTGTCCAGTTCGGCCTTAAGCTCCGTGAGGAGGGTTTCGCGGTGCAGGCGCTGGCGCTCGGCCTCCTTGGGGTTGAAGCACAGGGCATAGCGGCGACGCCGCTCGCCTTCGCCTACGATGACTTCCTTGACCTCCAGGTTGTCGGCGATTTTCTGGAATCGCCCGGGCCACGCGAGGACTTCCTGGGTCACCTCGTCGCCCCGGCGCATGGGCATGCCCAGCAGGTACTTGCCGCCTCCGGCCGAGAGCGTCTTGAGGTTATCCTTCGACACCATGCCGGCATCGCCCACGAACAGGCAGCGTGTAAGCTTCCATTCCTTCAGATCGGCTTTCACCTGCTTGATGGTCGTGACGTCGACAGTGTTGCCCGGGAACACCCAGTGGCGCACCGGGAAGCCGTCGCGCGTGACGGCAAGCCCCACGACGATTTGCGGCACGTCGCCACGCCCGTTCTTGGCGTGGCCCCGTTTGCGTGGTGCGGGGTACTCCTTGTGGCCCGCCGGAATGCTTCCGTGGACAGTACCTTCCGGGCCGGCCCCCTCATCCTCCTCGTCGACCTCGAAGTGGAGCGAGGTGGTGTCGTAGAAGAGCAGGTCGACGTCCATGCTGAGCAGGTCCGCCACATGGAAGTAGAGATCACGCTCGATCTCGTCCTTGTTGGCCTCGAGGAAGTCCATCGCGCGGTACAGATGCTGCAGGGACAAGGCTTGCGCGTCCCGTATCTTCACGTCCTCCTTGAGCCATTGCTCGAAGCAGTAGAGCTTGGAGCCGGGCGCACAGGCACGGTTGGCGACCATGGCGAAGAGCGCGCGCTCCACGTCGAACCCGAACCGGCGCGTGCCCCCCAAGCGGCGCAGGATGCTGGACAGCCCCAAGCGCTCCCACAAGGCCTCCAGCGCATAGACGTCGCCATAGGGCCAAGCCGCGATCAGCTTCCAGCCCCCGTCCGCTGCCACGATCTCTTCCGGCGAGCAGCGTCGCAGAATACTCTTGGCGCGCTTGCGCAGTTTCTCGGTGACCTCGGGATCGTCGCCGCGTCCGAAGCTATAGATGATCCGCGTGGTACTGCGGCGCCTGTCCGGGTCCCAGACGTTCTCGGCCAGCTGAAGATGGTTCAGGGTCGTCCCGTCGGCGCGCTTCTGTTTGGATTCTCGCAAGAACATGTGCGCAATGACATTGGCGCATAAACAGTTGCGTCAAGGTCTCACGACCTGTCCATGCACTATGCGTTTTTGGCTCTGGCGAGATTGCGCCTGCACAAAATCAATGAGTTATGGCGATCAACCCCGAAAATGTGCGCCGAAACTGTCAAACTCGGGTCTGACCCTAACGCGATAATGCGCGGACGTTAGACACTTGGCTGCCAGAGGTGCGGCAGGAGCGAGTCGATATCCTTGGCCTTGGTGGGGGGCAGCCGGGTCAGCACATCACGCAGATACGCATAGGGATTGAGGTTGTAAGGTGTACCGCGCCGGACAGTTACGATTGGCGCTCGCCGGTACCGCGGATGCCTGAGGGAGAGCGGCAGGGAGTTCGGGTGAGTGCGGCTGTTGAGCCAGCCGATGCTGTGAGAGAAGCTCGCCTTCTCTCACGATGGCCCAGTCCCTGGCTCCCTGGTACGCGTCGAAGGTGCGGGAATCGGATGGAGCGTTGTAACTGGCGCGCCCTGCTGGATTCGAACCAGCGACCTTTGGCTTCGGAAACCAACACTCTATCCAACTGAGCTAAGGGCGCGGAGCACAATATTATACGCTTTTCCGCGGAAACCGCCATGGCCGCTTTTGCGGCCGCCGCCCTTTACCGTATAATCACTGTTTTTTCACCACAATCAAGCGACGGAAGACGTCCATTTATAAGGAAGGGGTCCCATGAGTGAGCACAGCGCGATGACCAAGACCACCCCAATGCAAGTCATTCTTGCCACCTTGGGTGGATTGCTGACGCCGGGTCTGGTCATCTTCATGATCGTGATGAGAAGCATCGGCATTGCCCATAGCCACGTCAACTATGTCAACCCCACGCTGGCGAATCAAATGGTCATGCAACGCATCAAGCCGGTCGCCGAACTGAAAGTGGTCGACCTCAGCGCCGCCAAGGTCGAAATGACCGGTCAGCAGGTGTTCCAGGCGGTGTGCACGGCATGCCACTCCGTCGGTGCCCTCGGCTCTCCCAAGTTCGGCGACAAGGCCGCCTGGGCGCCCCACATCGCCAAAGGCTATCCGACGCTCGTTCAGCATGCGCTCAACGGATTCAAGAAAATGCCCGCCCGTGGAGGCGATCCGTCGTTGGACAATCTGGAAGTCGAGCGCGCCGTTGCCTATATGGCCGACGCGGGCGGCGCGAACTTCAAGGCGCCCGATTCCGCGACCGCCCCGGTCAAGTAACGCCCCCTGCCGGGCCCAGGCCTTCGTCCCAAGGCTATTGGCCCGGCAGCCGGCGTCCTTTCATTTCTTGAGCATCGCCTTCAGTCCGGCCAAGCGCGTCATCGCATCCGCCTTAGGGCTGGGTCCCGCCTCCTTCCCGCTGATGCGCAGCTCATCCCCCAGTTCGTCGACGAAACGGCTCGCCTCGCCGGACACCCATTCGCCCGCCCGCTTGCGCTTCCGGCAGTAACTCAGGGTGAGACTTCTCTGCGCCCGGGTGATGCCGACATACATGAGGCGCCGCTCCTCCTCCACCTGATGGGCGTCCAAGCTCTCGTGGTGCGGTAGAATCCCTTCCTCGACGCCGATCAGGAAGACGTGGCCGAATTCGAGCCCCTTGGCCGCATGCAAGGTCGACAGCCGAACGGCGTCCAGGGCGCCGTCATCGCGGCTATCCAGCATATTGATGAGCGCAATGCTCTGCGTGAGTTTCAGCAGGTTCTTGCCGTCGTCGGCGGCCTTCCGGTCGAGCCACGCGACGAACTCCAGCACGTTGTCCCAGCGGGTACGCGCAGCCCGCTGTTCCTCGACGTCGAACAGATAGGCTTCATATTGGATCGCACTCAGCAGATCCCGAGCGACGGCAGGCGCCGGATCCCGCATGGCGCGCTCCTGGAGATGCCCCATATAGCGGCAGAACTCGCTCAGCACGTCATAGGGCTTCGCCCCCAGATGGCTCTTTGCGCCGGCTTCCGAAGCCGCCCTAAAGAGGCTCAGGCGGCGCTGGGCGGCATAAGCGCCCAGGCGCTCGAGCGTTTGCACGCCGACACCGCGTTTCGGCGTCGTCACGGCACGGATGAATGCCGGGTCGTCATCCGTGTTGGCCAGCACCCGCAGATACGCCAGTACATCCTTGATCTCCGCCCGCTCGAAAACCGACGTGCCCCCGCTGATCGAATACGGCACCCGCTCGGCCCGCAGCCACTGTTCCAGCACCCGCGCCTGATGGTTGCCCCGATACAGGATGGCATAGTCGGAAAAGCGCGTGCGGTGCTCGAATTTGTGCGCGAGGAGCTGCATGACCACACCTTGCGCCTCATGCTCTTCGTCGCGCGCCGCAACCACCCGGATGGGTTCGCCCATCCCGAGATCGCTCCACAAGCGCTTCTCGAAGGCCTTGGCATTGTGGGAAATGAGCGTATTCGCGGCGCGCAGGATACGCACGCTCGAACGATAGTTCTGCTCGAGCTTGATGATCTCGAGCTTCGGGAAATCGTCCCGCAGCCGGGCCAGATTCTCTACGTCCGCGCCCCGCCAAGCGTAAATGGCTTGATCGTCATCGCCGACCGCGGTAAACGCCCCGCTCAACCCCGCAATGGCCTTGACCAGCGCGTACTGGCACGCGTTGGTGTCCTGGTACTCGTCGATGAGCAGATAGCGCAGCCGCCGCCGCCATTTCTCGAGGATGTCCGCCGTCCCCTCGAAGAGTTCGACCGGCAACCGGATCAGGTCGTCAAAGTCGACCGCCTGGTATGCCCTGAGCGTCTCCTGGTAGCGCTCGTAGAGCACCCCGTATTGGAGCTCTTCCTCGGTCGCCGCCTCGGCTTTCGCCGCCTGCGGTCCGATCAGCGCGTTCTTGAAGCGCGAGATCGCATGCTGCGCCTTGCGCAGGACCTTCCGGTCCGTCGTCTTGAGCAGCTCGTTCAGGATTTGCGCCGTGTCGGACTGGTCCAACACCGAAAAACGCGGCTTATAACCCAAATGGCTCGCCTCGGCACGCAGGATCTGCAGCCCGAGGGAGTGGAACGTGGTGACGGTGAGCCCGCGGCTCGCCCCGCCCGGCAGGAGCTGAGCCACGCGCTCCTGCATCTCGCGCGCCGCCTTGTTGGTGAAGGTGATGGCGGCGATGTGCTCGGGCGCATAGCCGCATTCCTTCGTCAGATAAGCGATCTTGTGCGTGATGACGCGCGTCTTGCCGCTGCCGGCACCGGCCAGCACCAGCAAAGGACCGTCCAGGTAGCGCACGGCATCGCGTTGAGGGGCGTTGAGCTTGGCTAACATGCAAGGGAAGGCAAAAGAAACACGCGCCGCAGCAGACAGGAGGCCGCGCGTCGCCGCTATTTTAGCACGGGCGGCAAAGAACACCGCCGCTCATAGTATCATGGCGACGATACTCACGATCGGAAGGACGGTGGCATGGCCATTTATGCGATCGGCGACGTACAGGGCTGTTTTGATGCCTTGCGACGCCTTCTCGACCACATCCGCTTCGACCCTGCCCACGATCGGCTATGGTTCGTCGGCGACTTGGTCAACCGCGGACCGCAGTCGGCGGAGACGCTCCGATTCGTCAGGGAGTTGGGGTCCTCGGCCGTGTGCGTGCTGGGCAACCACGACCTGCATCTTCTGGCCGTCGCGGAAGGTCATGCGCAGCTGCATCGCGGCGATACCCTCGCCGCGCTTCTGGCCGCCCCCGATCGGGACGAGCTGCTTCGATTCTTGCGCCACTGCCCCCTCCTCCATGTCCAGGGGCCGTTCGTGCTCGTTCACGCGGGCCTCTTGCCGCAGTGGAGCGTGGCGCAAGCGGCCGCCCTCGCGCGCGAGGTGGAAGCCGCGCTGCAGGGACCGCGCTTCAGCGACTTCCTGGCGCACATGTATGGCTCCCACCCCAACCATTGGGAAGACCATCTCACCGGCGCGGCGCGGCTGCGCGTGATCACCAACGCTTTCACCAGGCTGCGATTCTGTACGGCACGCGGCGAGATGGAATTCGCCCACAAAAAGGATCCGGGTCTTGCCCCGGAGGGCTTTCTGCCGTGGTTCGAAGTGCCCGGGCGGCAGGCTGCCGCCGCAACCATCATTTTTGGGCACTGGTCGGCCCTAGGGCTTCATACAGCCCAAAATCTGGTTGCCCTGGATAGCGGCTGTGTGTGGGGTGGCCAGCTGTCGGCCTTTCGGCTGGATTCGGGAGAGATTTTCCAGACGCCCTGTGCACGAGCCCAAAGCCCAGCGCCGATGCAATAGCTGCCGCCGCCTCGTCCGCGAGCGCCCGCCTGGCTTTGCCGGCGGCGGCAATCGGGGGGCAGCAGATGATTTCGGCGTCGATCACCGGTTCCGCAAGGATCTGCCGCAAGGACTGGGCGAGCGACATGTCGCCGAAATAGGCAGGCGCCTGGTTGACGGAACCATCGACATGGACGAAGCGCAGCGCAAGCGGCCTGATCTCGCCGGCGCTCTGGATGGGCGGCTGGAGGAGGGAGGCGTGAAACGCGCCCAGATAAGTCCCATCGGAGGTCGTCCCCTCCGGAAAGACCGCAAAACACTCTCCGCCGGAAAGCCCCGCGATGATCTCGCCGTTGATGCGCGCCGTGTCGCCGCGCCGTGTCCGGTCGATGAAAAGGGTTCGCACCCGCTGCGCGAGCCAGCCAAAGACGGGCCACGCACGGATTTCCGACTTGGCGACAAAGCGCGTCGGCTGCAGCGCGTTGATCATCAAGACGTCCAGCCATGAGACATGATTGGCCACCATCAGTGCGTTGCCAAGCGGCCCGACTGGCGCCTCGCCCCGCAGCGCGAGCCGCACGCCGAGGACACGCAATGCCTCTCGGCACCAGCCGCGAATGATCCACCGACGTGCGGCCTGGGGCATCAAGGGAAGGACGACACCTGCCAGCACGCCCAGAGCCAGGTGGACAACCAGCCGGGCCGAGCGATAAGCCCGCACGAGGCGGCTATTCTTGTGGCCATGTCCGGGCTGATCCATGCGGTGCTGCATCAGGAGCCCAGGAAGCGGCGCGCGTAGCGGCTGTCGAGCTTGGCCATGGGCAACAGCATGAGCAAGTCGGCGGTGTTGAAGTCGGGATCCCATGCCGGATCCCCGCACACATAGGCCCCCAGGCGAAGATAGCCCTTGATGAGCGGCGGCAGGCAAACCGCGTCGGTCGTGCGAAGGGCCTCCAACGGCAGCGCGCAGCGCGGAAAGACGCGCCACTCAATCGGGCTCATATGCTCGCCCATGATCTGGCTGTAGAGGCTCGCCGCCCTATGGCCGCCATCGACCATGCCCATGCTGGCGCACCCGATCAGGTAGTCGTAGCCGGACCGCTTCATGTAGTCCGCCAACCCCGACCAAAGCAGCGCAATGACGCCGCCTCTGCGGTAGGCGGGATGGACGCAAGAGCGTCCCACCTCGACCATGCGGGAGCGCAGATAGGCAAGGCGCGTAAGGTCGAACTCGTCGTCCGAATAGAAGCCGCCCAGCCTTCTCGCCTGCGTGGGGCTCAAAATCCGGTACGTGCCCACGACCTCGTTCGTGTCGGTCTCACGCACCAGCAGATGGTCACAGTAGGCATCATACATATCTTGGTCGAGCCCCGGCTCCTTGACGGACAGTCGCGCGCCCATCTCCTCCGCGAATACCTTGTAGCGCAGGCGCTGGGCCTCGCGCACCTCGGCTTCGCTGCTCGCCAGGCAGACGACGAATTGGCCCCGTTCCTGATGCAATGCCTGCGGCTGTGAGTTCAGCATACGCCCTTCCTCGCCCTGTGTTGGATGCGCGTAGCGTAGGGGCGAGAAGTGACGGCGCTGTGACAGCCGTATTAAGTTTTTGTCGTGTCCGGCCGCCGTCCAACGCGGCCGGATCGATCAGGCATCAGTCCGCGTGGGTGATGCGGGTGACGCCGCCGCTGGACAGCACTTCCACGCGGTTCCCCCGGTAGAAGGGAACATCGGCGGGCTGCGTCACCGCGATGATGCGCCCGCTGTCGAGGCGAACGGTAATCTCGAGCCCGGCCTGCCGGGTTGTGCCCTGCTCGATCGCCGAGCCGGCGAGGCCTCCGCCGACGGCGCCCACGATCGCGCCGACCAAGGCCCCCTTGCCCTCGCCCAGGTTGCTCCCGGCAATCCCGCCGACGGCCGCGCCCGCCAGGGTGCCCACCCCGCTTCGGGTACCGCCGATCTCGACATGGCGCACGCCGATGACCCGCCCGAAGCGCACATGCTCCACGCGGCCCACCTGGTCACGCGAATACGTCTCGCTCGACAAGCTGGTCGCGCATCCGCCCAACATCAGCGCACCGGCCAGCAGCGCCCCCCACACCCCAATCCTGTTCCAGCGACTCATGCTCCTCCCTTCGACGACAAGACGACACGCCGGGGACACTTGGCGGATCACCCCGGCTTCGTATTAGTCCATATCGAAGCCAAAATGGTTTCGGAAGGCATGACGCAGACTGTCCGGATCCGTCGTATGGTTTTGCGCCCCGCGGCGCGCAACCTTGATGGCCCCCATCAGTGAGGCGATCCGCCCAGTCACCTCCCAGTCCAATCCACGCCCGATCCCATAGAGCAAGCCGGCGCGATAGGCATCGCCGCAGCCGGTGGGATCGAGCACCTGTTCCGCCTGCACGCAAGGCACGCCGACCTCCCGCCCGCCGTGATAGATCACCGAGCCCTTGCCTCCGAGGGTGACGATGAACGCCTTGACGTTGCGGGCCAGATCCTCGATCTTCTCACCGGTACGCTCCTGCAGCAGACGCGCCTCATAGTCGTTCACGGTCACATAGGCGGCCCGCCGGATGAACGCAAGGAGCTCCTCGCCGTTGAACATCGGCAGTCCCTGCCCCGGGTCGAACATGAAGGGAATGCCGCGCTCGCTCAATTGCTGCGCATGGGCGAGCATGCCCTCACGCCCATCGGGGGCGATGATCGCCAGCTCAACATCCGCCAGGGCGGCGTTGTTCTCATGGGAATGATTCATGGCGCCCGGATGGAAGGCCGTGATCTGGTTGTCGTCCAGATCGGTCGTGATGAACGCCTGCGCCGTATACGTTCCCGGGATGGGCCTCACATAAGGGCTCAAGAGCCCCAAGGTGCGCAGCCGCGCGGAATAGGGCTCGAAATCGTCGCCCACGGTCGCCATGATCACGGGGTCTGCGCCCAGCAGCTTCATGCCGTAGGCGATGTTGCCGGCACAGCCGCCGAATTCGCGCCGCATGTCGGGCACGAGAAACGCCACATTCAGAATGTGCAGCTGGTCGGGAAGCAGGTGGTTCTTGAAGCGGTCCTTGAACACCATGATGGTGTCGTAGGCCAGCGAGCCGCAAATGAGAGTACGCATGACTACCGCCTTTTGTTCGCAGGTTCCAGGGATCGGCGCAATTATAGCAGCGCCTTCCCGCAATGGCTCCTCGCGTCGCGCGCCTAAGCGCTGTCGCAAAAGCTTCATGGCCCGGTCACGAAAACGTTGCCCGTGCCGTCCATAGTAGGGCCGTGCAAAGACGCCCGCTCCTTCTCTTGTGGCTGGTTCCCCTGTGCCTATACAGCACAAGCGCCTTCGCATGGGGTCTATACACCCATGTCTACTTTGCCCAACTGCTGATCTGGGTGGTGCCGATCGCCGATCCCGCGCTCCGGCGCTTGGCGCGACGGATGCCGCATCTGGTCATGAGCGGGGCATGCCTGCCGGACCTCGCGGTGCTGGGACCTCGCGTGGGCACGCCTGCCTTCCGGGACACGCACGAGTGGGGGCGCGCGCGTGCGTTGTTGCACCATGCGCGCTCCGATGAGGAAAAGGCACTGGCATTGGGTTTCAGCAGCCACTTGCTGGTCGACGTCATCGCCCATAACCACTTCGTGCCGGCCCACGAAACCGTCTGGGTCGACATTCCTCTCCTGACCCACCTCGTCGCCGAATGGGCGATGGACGCCCATGTCGAGAGGCAGCTCTTCGCGACCCCGGCGCAACTCCTGGACGGCAACCGGGATCGGCTCGCGCGATTCGTGGCCGAACAGTTCCATTGCCCGATCGAGGCTGCCACGCGGAGCCTGCGCTGGCTCGGACGCGGCGACCACTGTCTGCGCACGAGCCGGGTGCCGAACACGTTGTACCGGTGGGGGCAGTGGCTAGATCCCAGGCTTCGCCGCCGCTTCGACTATTATGCCGCACAAACGGCCACGCGGCTCGCGCAGATCAATCGCCTCTTGGAGGGGGCGGAGCCGGCGTGGTCCGCCGACCTGATCTGTCCGAAAGTCAAACGAGCCCGCATGCGCAACTACTCGGTCGATGAGTTGAGGGACCGCCTGCCCCTGCCCGCCGATCTTTTCCGTCAGGCCTGAGACCGGCGCTCCGGCTCGCCGCGCCGTGCCGGATCAGAAGTAGAAGGGAAGGAAGGACGCGGTCGCCACGAGCGTTCCGACGAAGGCGCCGGCCAGCACGTCACTGGGATAATGGAGCCCGAGCACCAGACGCGAGAGGCTGACCAGCGCGCTGAAGGGCAGGACAAGCCACGCGAGGCCCGGATAGTAGGCCAGGACGACGATGCTGAAGGCCACGGCGTGAAGCGTGTGCCCGGAGGGAAAGCTGAACTCGTCCAGCGGGTGGGTGGAGATGAGCAGCCGCCGATTCTGCTCGAAAGGCCGCGGGCGGGAAGTGCGCGCCTTCAGCCACTTGTAGAGCAGCGTGCCCACGATGCCGACCGCAATCATGTGCAGGACGGGCCGCACGGCGGCGGCACCGTCCCAAACGAGCAGGGCGGCCATCAGCGCGTACCAGAACACCCCATTGCCAAGCCGGCTTGCGCTGCGGAACAGGCGCCGCACCCATCGATAGTGACTGATGCGGTTGAAGCGCTCGCACACAAGCCCTTCCCAGTGGCTCATCTCATTCAAGCGGTCCGCAAGTCTCTGTATCATGGCGCGCGCTCCTTGGCTGCGATCGCAATCAGGATCTCTTCAAAGACGGTATAGACCATTTCCCAGTCCAGACGAACTGCAGTCGTCCTCGCCGCTGCTCGCAGACGGGCGATCGTGTCGGGCGATTCGATGAGCGCCACGGCCGATTCGACGAACCGGCGCGCGTCGTCGAACGGGGCGGTCAGCCCATTGCCGCCGCTCGCGATATGCTCCGCCGCCGCCGCGTAGTCGTAAGCCACCACCGCAAGCCCGCTCGCCATGGCCTCCGCGGTGACGTTGCCGTAGGTCTCGCTGAGGCTCGGGAAGAGAAAAATGTCCGATGACGCATAATGGGCCGCCAGATCCTCGCCGGTGCGCAGGCCCGCGAATACGTAGTCCGGGTGGCGCGCTTCCATCTCGGCCCGCTCGGGCCCGTCCCCGACGATGACGAAGCGCGCAAGGGGATCGGCGCGCCGCATCGCCTCGAACGCCCTCGCGGCCAGCGGAAGGTTCTTCTCCGGGGCCACGCGGCCGACATAGAGCACGACCGGATGATCGTCCTTCGCCCCCCATCGGGCACGAAGCGCCGCCGAGCGCTTGGCCGGGTTGAACAATTGGGCGTCGACGCCGCGCGGCACCACCGCGAGGTGGCGGAACCCTGCGAGCTCGAGCTCGCGCATGACGGCCCGGGTCGGCACCAAGGTGCGCATGGCCTTGTTGTGGAAGTGGCGCAGATAGGCGGAGACTGCGCGTTTGAGCCAGCCGAATCCGTAGTGACCGCTGTAGACGTGGAAATTGGTATGAAAATCCGTGCAAACGGGGATCTTGAGCCGTGCCGCCGCGGACAGCGCCGACCACCCCAATGGGCCTTCGGTCACGACATGGACGACGTCCGGGCGACCCGATGTCCACAGCCGCAGCAGGGCCGACCGGTGGGGGAGCCCCATGCGCAAGCCGCCATAGCGCGGAATCGGCATGCCCGGACAGAGCACTTCGCTCAGGCGCTCGCGCCGGACCGGCGCATCGGCAGCGCCTTGGCGGGGGCGAATGAGCTGGATCTGGTGGCCACGCATCTCCAGCCCGTCCACCAGTCGCCCCATGGTCATGGCCACGCCGTTGATTTCCGGCGGATATGTTTCGGTCACCACCGCTACGCGGAGCAGCGCTTTCGATGGCGCCGGATTTTGCATCATCATGGGGGCACGCACAGGGCCTAGGCAATGGGCAGCGTTAGCCGGAAAGTACACGGCTGCGACTTTGCACCCACAACAAGACGGGGTAATGACGGTTTTATGGGCGTTTTGTGACACCCCGGGGGAAAGGCCGAGCTTCGGCGGCCCGACCGGTCAAGGCTGCGGCACAAGAGGCCCGCATGGCCGCCGCGGGTATCCGGCCATGGGCCGCACGCCCGGCATCAGCGAAGCAGAACGAGCGCCCAAACCATCGCGGCATTGAGGAGGCTGATCAGGACGGCGGCGCTGCCCAGGTCCTTCGCGCGCTTCGCCAGTCGGTGGCTTTCCAGGGAGATGCGGTCCACGGCCGCCTCGATCGCGGAATTGAGGAGCTCCACGATCAGCACCAGCATCACGGAGCCCACCATGAGCGCCTTGCCCACCCCCCCCACCGGCAGGAAAAAGGCGGCGGGCACCAACACGACCGCGAGCAGCACCTCCTGACGGAAGGCATCTTCATGGTGAAGCGCCGCCTTCAGGCCGGCAAGCGAGTAGTGCAACGCGTTGACGACGCGCTTGACACCGGTCTTGCCCTTGTGGGGGCTTTCCTCCGACGACGGTTCACGTTGCTGCACGTTGGGCGGACTCCCGGAGAGCCGTCTCACCAGCCGTCCCTCGCCAGACGAGATCCAGCTCCCTGGCGGCCTTCACGTCGTCCAACCGGCGCACCGGCGTCGTGTAGGGGGCCCCCTTGACCCGTTCCGGGTCGGCAAAGGCCTCTTCGAGGATTTCCTTCATGGCGCCCACGAAGGCATCCAGCGTCTCCTTGGACTCCGTTTCCGTGGGCTCGATCAACAGGCATTCGGGCACAAGCATCGGAAAATAGGTCGTCGGCGCATGGAAGCCCTTGTCGAGCAGACGCTTCGCGACATCCATCGCGCTCACGCCCGTCTGATCCTTCACCGGCTTCAGCGAGACGATGAACTCGTGGCTCGCCCGCCGCGCGGGGAAGGCCACGTCGAACCCGACCTTGCGCAGTTCCGCCATCAGATAGTTGGCGTTGAGGGTGGCAAACTCCGCAATGCGGTGCAGGCCCTCCCGTCCGACCATCCGGGCGTAGACGTAGGCACGCAGCAGCACCCCGGCGTTCCCGGCGTGCGCCGACAGACGCCCGATGGACTGCGGGCGGTCCGCTTCGGTGAGCCAGCGGTAACGGCCCTCCTCGAATGCCACGACGGGAATCGGCAGGAAAGGCAGGAGCCGCTCGGACACGCCGACCGGGCCCGCGCCGGGTCCGCCGCCGCCGTGCGGCGTGGAAAAGGTCTTGTGCAAGTTGACGTGGATCACGTCGAATCCCATGTCGCCGGGTCGCACTTTGCCCAGGATCGCGTTCAGGTTGGCGCCGTCATAATAGGAAAGGCCGCCTGCCGCATGGACAATGCGCTGGATCTCGTCGATCGAGCGCTCGAACACGCCGAGCGTCGACGGGTTGGTCAGCATGAGTCCGGCCGTCTGCGGCCCGACCGCCTCGCGCAAGGCGCCAAGGTCGACGTCGCCATCCCGGAGGGTGGGAATTTCCCGGACCTTGAAGCCGCACATGGCGGCGGTCGCCGGATTGGTGCCATGGGCCGCATTGGGAATGAGGATCTCGGTGCGCGCCGCATCGCCGCGCGAGGCATGGTAGGCCCGGATCATGCTGACCCCGGCAAGCTCGCCTTGCGCGCCGGCCATCGGGGTCAGGCTCACCCCCGCCATGCCGGTGACATCCCTGAGCATCTCCTGCAACTCGAACAGGCAGGCAAGGAAGCCTTGCGCGGTATCCTCGGGTGCCGACGGATGATGCGCCAGGAAGGCCGGCATCATGGCCGCGGCGTGGGCAGCGCGCGGATTGTATTTCATCGTGCACGAACCCAAGGGATAGAAATGCGTGTCCACCGAGAAGTTCTTCTGCGACAGCCGCGTATAGTGGCGCACCACGTCCATCTCGGAGGCCGCCGGCAGCCGGGGCGCACGCGCGCGCAACAGGTGCGCCGGGATGTCGTCGACCGTCGCACGCGCCTTCGGCATCTGGGCCGCGGCCCGGCGTCCGGATTGGGATCGTTCAAAGATGAGCATGGCGCACAGGGTCCTCTCGAAAAAATCCTTTCAGCCCGCGCTCAAGGGGCCGCGGCGGCGGCCAGGGCCGCCTCGTAATCAGGCTCCTGCTTGATCTCCGGAACGAGCTCGGTGTAGAGCACCTTGTCGTCCTCGTCGAGCACGATGATCGCGCGGGCCATGAGCCCTGCCAGCGGATAGCTGGAGATCAGCACGCCGTAGGCTTTGTGGAAGTCCCGCCCGCGCATGGTGGACAGCGTCATCACGTTTTGCAGCCCCTCGGCCGCGCAAAAACGCCCCTGCGCGAAGGGCAGGTCGGCCGAGATCACCAGCACGACCGTGTTGGACAGCCGGCTGGCCGCCTGATTGAATTTGCGCGTCGACTCGGCGCACACCGGCGTATCGAGACTGGGCACGATGCTCAATATCTTGCGTTTGCCCTTGAACTGGCTCAAGGAGACGTCGTTGAGATGCTGATCCACCAGCATGAAGCTGGGCGCGGTCTCTCCCACCCTCGGAAAATTGCCTTCGACTTGTATGGGCTCTCCGCCCAGCGTCACGGTTGACATAAATCCCCTCCTTATGGCTCAAAGGTCACGTCGGTTTATAGGCGCAGGGTGGCTGATCGCGCCGCTTCGTGGCAATGCGTTCAAATTGCGCGACGTACTGATCGATGTCTTCCTCGGTCTTGGTCTCCGTGACGCAGACGAGGATCGCGGCCCCAAGCTCCGGATAATGCTCGGAAAGATCAAGTCCGCCCAGTATGCCTTGCGCCCGCATCGCCCGCAACAGCTCGCGGGCGGGCAGGTCGAGCTGGATCACGGCTTCGTGGAAGAAGGGGCCGGCGAAGGCGCGGCGGACCCCCGGGATCGCCGTGAGCCTTTCGATCAGCCGGCGCGTATTGGCGTGCGCCTGCGCGGCGACGCGCGCAAGCCCCTCTGCCCCCAGAAGGGCCATGTAGACCGTCGCCGCCAGCACCAGCAATCCCTGATTCGTGCAGATATTGGAGGTCGCCTTGGAGCGGCGGATATGCTGCTCGCGCGCCTGCAGGGTGAGCGTAAAGCCGGTTCGGCCCTCCAGGTCGACCGTGCGGCCCACGAGACGCCCCGGCATTTGCCGCACCAGGGATTCCTTGCAGCACATGAAGCCGAAATAGGGCCCGCCGGCCGACAAGGGCACCCCCAACGGCTGCCCCTCGCCCACGGCGATGTCGGCACCCTCGCGCCCCCATTCGCCCGGCGGCACGAACAAGGCGGCGGCAATCGGATTGAGCAGGGCAATGACGAGCGCGCCCCGGTCGTGCGCCCAGTCGGTCAGCGCATCGACCGCCTCCAGCTGCCCGAAGAAGTTCGGCTGCGCGATGACCAGTGCGGCCAGCTCCGCAACCTCGGGGAGCGGGCCTACGACCCCGGACTCGGAATCATAGTCGATTTCGATGAGCTCGATGCCTTGGCTTTTCACCAAGGCGGACGCGACCTTGCGATAGATGGGGTGCACGGTCTTCGGCACCAGGATGCGGCGGGCCCCCTTATGCGCCCGCACCGCCATCAGGATCGCCTCTCCCAAGGCCGACGCGCCGTCATACAGGCTCGCGTTGGAGACCTCCATCGCCATGAGGCCCGCCATCATGCTCTGATACTCGTAGATGACCTGCAAGGTGCCCTGACTCGCCTCGGCCTGGTAAGGCGTATAGGCGGAGTAGAACTCCCCGCGCCCCGCAATCTCCCAGACCGCGGCCGGGATGTGGTGCTCGTACGCCCCGGCCCCGATGAAATTGGCATAGTGGCCATCGTGCTCGGCGCGGGCCCGCATGAGGCGCAGGATTTCCATCTCGCCGACACCCGGCGGGACGAGACTCACGCCCTGACTGGACAGGCGAGGAGGGATTTCGTCGAAGAGGTCCTCGATGCGCGCGGCACCGATGGCCGCCAGCATTTTCGACACATCTTCGTCAGTATGGGGAATGAACGGCATCATGCACCTTCAGCGTTCGAATCGGCCGACCGGCGGCCTCGCGGGTGCACGCGCGCCTCACGGCCGCGCACCCGGGAAATCAAGGTTAGTGGGATTCGCTGTCCACCAGCACCTGGTATTGCGCCGCATCCAGGAGCGCGTCGAATTCCGTGGGATCGCTCGGCTTCAGCCGGAACATCCAGGCCCCGTAGGCGTCCTGATTGAGCCTCTCGGGCGAGGCCTCCAATTCGGCATTCACGGCCACCACTTCCCCCGCCACGGGGGCGTATACGTCGGACGCCGCCTTGACGGATTCCACGACCGCGCACTCTTCACCGGTCGCAAGCGTGCGGCCCACCGCAGGGTTCTCTACAAACACCATGTCGCCCAGGAGCGATTGCGCATGGTCGGTGATGCCGACCGTGATGGTGCCGTCGTCCTCGCGCTTGGCCCACTCATGGGTTTTGGTGTATTTCAGATGACCAGGCATACTCATGGAACCCCCAAAAAAATGGCTTTCATCCCCGAAAAGGCCGCACCGGCGCGGCGCCCAGACCGCGGCACGCGGACACGCAATGCCCGCCCCTCATTCCTGATAAGTGGCCGCGCCGTTCCTGACGAAAGGATATCTTACAACTTTTGCGCTCAACGACTTGTCCCGGACTTGCACCGCAACCCGATCACCGGGCGACACCCCGATCGGCAGCCGCGCGAGCGCGACGGAAAGCCCCAGCGTCGGCGCGAAACCGCCGCTTGTGATCTCGCCCTGTCCAAGGGCCGTGCTCACCGCCTGATGGCTGCGCAACACCCCCTTGTCGAGCAGCACGAGCCCCACCAATTGCCGGGTGGGCTTCGTTGCCGCCAAGGCGGCCTTGCCGAGAAAATCGCGCGGGCTGTCGAGATCGACCGTCCAGGCGAGGCCCGATTCCAGCGGATTGGTCGCCTCGTCCATGTCCTGACCGTAGAGGTTCATCCCCGCCTCGAGGCGCAAGGTATCGCGCGCGCCGAGCCCGATCGGGGGAACGCCGGCGCGGTGCAGGGCGGCCCACAGCGCCGGGGCCGATGACGCCGGCAGCATGATCTCGAACCCGTCTTCCCCGGTATAGCCGGTGCGGGCGATGAAATAGTCGCCGAACGCCGCCGCCTGGAAGGGTTTGAGTCCCCCGGTGGCTTCCCGGCTGCCCGGGACCACGCCCCACACCTTCTCGCGCGCGTCGGGGCCCTGCACGGCCACCATGGCGAGGTCGCGCCGCGCAGCCAGCTCGAGCGAGGGCGCGAGGCGGTCGCGCTGGGCGCTAAGCCAGGCCAGGTCCTTGTCGCTGGTGGCGGCATTGACCACCAAGCGAAACCAATCCTCGCGCAGAAAGTAGATGATGAGATCGTCGAGCACGCCGCCACCGGCATCGAGCATGCAGGAGTAGAGCGCCTTGCCGGCTGCCTGAAGCTTGTCGACGTTGTTCGCCATGACCTGGCGCAAGAAGGTGCGAGCCCCTTCGCCCTTGAGATCGATGATCAGCATGTGCGAGACGTCGAACATCCCCGCCGCGCGCCGCACGGCATGATGTTCCTCGATCTGCGAGCCATAGTGGAGCGGCATGTCCCAGCCCCCGAAGTCCACCATGCGCGCGCCCATATCCCGATGGGCCTGATTCAGCGGTGTCTGCTTAAGCATGTCTTTCCTTTGGTGCGCCAAGCGGCGACGAAGCCCCGGCCCGGCTTGCGGGCACGGCGGAATTCTGGAAACAGGCTGCGCGCGGGGAAGGCACGAAGGCCTGCCGGGGCGGAACGGAAAAACCGAATGGCGAAGGCCGCGACCCGCACCGGGACCGCGTCCAGGCGGGCAGCGCCGCCAAGTGGGGAGTGAAGCGACCAGAAAACGAGAACATGGGGCGCCCCTGATGGGTCAACGCATCGATTGGCATTCCCCTCTGTCCTGGGACCTGAGAGATTACGGACGCCTCATGCGTCCGCGTGCCCCTTCGGTGTCTTGATTGATCGCAGACGAATCAAGAGCTCTCCAGAGTTGCCCGGCCGGCGGTTCCTGTTACCTGAGCGATTACGGGTCGTTGCGCCTTCGGTGGTGCCTTGCGGCACGCTCTCCCGCCAAGCCGTCATATGGCAATTGCAAACGTGGCGACTATACCCGAGCATGACCTGCCTGGCAAGGCGGCAACGGGGAATGGGCGGGAGAGGCTCCGGGCACGACCCGCGTCGCCGCCGCATTCAGTCGATGAGATGATGAACAGGCATTTTGCCGATTTCCCATGCATCCGCCCGCGCGTCGTATTGCGAGCAGGTGAACACATGCCAATCCGGATCGACAAGCCTCGGGTAATCCGCGCGGTAGTAGTAGCCTGGCCAGCGGGTCTCCTGCCTGTAGAGCGTGTGCCGAATCACCGCCTCGGCGGTCCAGACCCGATGATGGAGCTCCCACGCCCTTTGCAGCTGGTGGAGGTCCTCGGCCCCGATCCGCCCGAGATCCTCCTTGAGCAGGGTCAACAGCTCAAGCCCGCGATTGAGCATCGGCTCGCTCGTGACATAGAACGTACTGATCCCGCCCGCATACTCGTCCATGATCTTCTCCAGCCTTTGCAGGCCCTGAAGGGGCGAAATGTAGTCGGGCGCCACGGTTCCGGCGACGATCGCGTTCCTGGCCACCGCGAAGTGCGCCAGGGGTTGGTAGACGAGCGCCTTGAGTGTGCGGAGCTGGGCTTCGTCCGGCCGGGGAGCCTGCGCGCCCGATTCCAGGACAAAGCGGACGGCCGATTTCCCTGCGATTCGCCCCTCGGTGAAGGAGCCCGACGAAAATTTGTGGGCCGATCCTCCGATCGTGTCGCCCGCCCCGAAGAGCCCTTCCACCGTGGTCATCCGGTTGTAGCCCCACTGGTAGTCCGCCGGCGCGCAATCTTCCGGGCCGCTCGCCCAGGCCCCGGAGCAGGTGGCATGAGAACCCATGACATAGGGCTCGGACGTGATGAGTTCGGAGGCCCGCTCCTTCGGATCGATGTTCTGCGAGGCCCACAAGACGGCCTGCCCGACGGTCATGTCGAGAAAATCCTCCCAGCCGATCTCTTCCTTGTGCCGGGTGTCGAGCACGTCCTTCGTTTGCATGTAGATGGGCCCCGCGCCGGCCTTGAGCTCCTGAAGCATGGCGTGGTTCCGCAGGCAGGTGGGCAGGGGCGAGCTCTCCGCGTAGCGCCCGACGAGCGCCTTGAGCTCCTCGCGCCGGGCGGCCTCGTAGTCGCCCTGCGCGGCATTGGTGGTGCGGGCCTTGAGCAGCAAGGACCAGGCACCGACGGGACCGTAGCCGTCCTTGAACCGCGCGAGCACGATCCGGTTCTCCATCTGGATCATCTTGGCGCCCGCCTGCAGCACCAGGCCATAGGCGGACGCGCTGCTCCAAGGGGCGTACCATGTCCTTCCCGCCCCTTCGCCGATCGACCGCGGCCGGAACACGTGCGAGGCGCCTCCGGCGCACACGATCACCGCTTTGGCCCTGAAAACATAGAAACGGCCGTCGCGAACGCCGAAGCCCACAGCGCCGGCCACGCGGTTCCTGCGCGTCCCATCGGTCAGCAGATGGGTGACCATGACCCGATTGAACACGGTCACCGATTTGCGGGCCGCCTCGGCGATGATCGGCTTGTAACTCTCGCCATGGATCATCACCTGCCACCGGCCCTCCCTCAGATAGCGGCCGGTCTCGGGGTGCTTCATGATCGGCAAGCCCCACTCTTCGAACTTGTGCACGGTGGAATCCACATGGCGGGCGATGTCGAAAATGAGGTCCTCCCTGACAAGGCCCATGAGGTCGCTTCTGGCATAGCGCACGAAGTCGTCGGGCCGGTTCTCGCCCCAGCGCATGCCCATGTAGCAATTGATGGCCGACAAACCATGCGCGACGGCACCGCTCCTTTCGATGTTGGCTTTCTCGACCAGCACGATGTTGAGGTCGCGGCCCCAGTACCTGGACTCGTAGGCAGCCCCGCAGCCGCCGAATCCACCGCCGATGATGAGGATATCCGAGTCGATGTATCGGGTTTGTTTCGATGACCAGGGGCCCATGGGATCACTCGCTTCGCGTGGCAAGGGGAGACAGCTGCGGCAGGCCTTCGGTCCCGAGGGCCTCGGGTTCGTGCGCGAGCCACTGGGAACGCAATGCGTCCGGGCGCGGGGTCTCATACCCGGAAGGCGGCTTGATCGAGCCCCATGGCGTCGTCCGTATTGGAAACGTGAACTGTTGGACCCTTCCGTCGCGATACCGGATCTTCCAGGAAATCACGCCTTTGCGCTCTTCCCGGCGCACCCGCACGCTGTGGCCGAGGGGGGCGAAGTCGGCATACCCGCGCACGTCGATCGCATGCTGCGGGCATGCCTTCACGCAGGAATAGCATTCCCAGCAGAAATTCGGCTCCACGTTGTACGAGCGTCGGTAGCGGGGCTCGATGTGCATGATGTCCGAAGGGCAGATGTCCACGCACTCCCCGCATCCGTCGCACCTCGCCATGTAGGTGAAGGTCGGCATCGAGGCTACCCCCCGTCGTCGCCGCGCTCGCGCGCGGGGGGCGGCAGGTCGGATGCCCCGCTCGCCTCGTCCCGCTTCGCCTGAAACGCCAGCACGGGCTTGTAGAACATGTGGGGAAACTTGGACCACGCGACGGTGACGAAAAGCAGCGTCGTCACGCCGCCGTAGAGGCCGGACAACACCTTGATCGCGGCCATGTTTGCGCTCAGCTCTCCCCATTCGAGCAAGAGACCGAAGGCGACGCTCGCAAGCAGCGAGGCGAGGAACAAATCGGCGCGCCGCAGCCGCCACGCCGACTGGCCATCATGCGTCACGTCGACCCGCAGGAAGAAAAAAAACCAACCGCTGCCGACCAGCGTCATCAGGGCACCGATGTTCCAGCACACCGGCAAAATCAGCGGCGGGTGACGTTCGGCGGGATAGCCGAACACCAAGGCGACGGTGGTCGCCACATAGAGAATGAAACCGTAGAACATCAAGGCGTGAGCGATCCGCTTGGCGCGGTTGCAGAATTCGCCGAAGGCCGCGAGATCGATGAGGAGCGTGCGCGCCGCAAGCCGCAGGCCCTCACGCGCACCCAGCGCGCGCCTTGCGGCGGCACGCGCTCGCCGCCGATCCCGCAGGAAGAAGGCCGCCTTCTTCCCGTGAACAAGGTCGTACGAGGTGCCCAAGGCCACGGCAAGCGCCATCAGGACGAGGTAGCCCCGCAGGATGTCCGGAGACACGAAGGACACCAATGGCGCAAAGGGATTGCCGATCAGCATGCGACCTCCCGCCTGTTTCGGTCGGGCCGTCTCGCCCCAGGCCGCGCGCTTCGACGCAGGACGTCATCGCGCCGCCCAAGCAGCCTGAGGATCCCCTTACCCTAAGCCTAGCATTTTAACGGCCGCTCGGTTGGGCCGGTGCGGCCTCGGGCTGCCGGGCCTTGGCGCGCCAGCTCGATGAATCCCCTGAGATAGTCAATCGCGCCATCCGCCTCGCGCGTACCGATGAAAATCTGCTTGGCAATGCCCTCCTCGCCCAGACGGACCGGGACGACCGCAAGGCGATCGGCATATTCCTCCGCAAGCCAGAGTGGCAACGCCGCAACGCCCCGGCCGCTTGCGACCATCTGAACGATGATGTCCGTGGTCTCGATGACCTGGTGCCGTTTGGGGAGAATACCCGCCGGGGTGAGGAACTGGTTGTAGAGGTCCAGCCGATGGGTGTCGACGGGGTAGCTGATGAGGGTCTCCTCGGCGAGCTGCTCGGGACGAACAAATGAGACCGACGCAAGGGGGTGGGTTTCGGCGACGAGGAGCACCTGCTCGTAGTCGAAGACCGGGACGAAGCGAAGTCCCGGCTTCTGCAACGGATCCGGCGTCACCAGCACATCGATGTCGTAGCCGAACAAGGCCCCGATCCCGCCGAACTGGAAGCGTTGCTTGACGTCCACATCGACGTCCGGCCAGCGGGCAAGATAAGGCGCCACGACCTTGAGCAGCCACTGGTAGCAAGGATGGCATTCCATGCCGATGCGCAGCGTTCCCCGCCGGCCCTGCGCATATTGGCTCATGCGCGCCTCGGCATGCTCGAACTGCGGCAACAGCCGATGGGCAAGCGCGAGGAGATACTGGCCGGCCTGCGTGAGCCGCAGGCCGCGCCCTTCACGATCCCAGATCGCGGTGCCCAGCTGTTGCTCGATTTTCCTGACGGCGTGGCTGAGGGCCGATTGCGTCAGGTGCAGCGCTTGTGCCGCTGCGGTCAGCGACCCTTGCCGATCCACTTCCCGGACGATCACCAGATGAACACGTTCCAGCATGGTCTGCCTTTATGAATATTTGCCATCGATGGATGAAAACATTCCATTTTATTTCATGTGTCAAGCGCTTTACCATCGCTGCTCGACATTTTTCGGAGCGGCGCATCACCATGATCACCACGCACAATCTCGGTTTCCCGCGCATCGGCGCGCAGCGCGAACTCAAGTTCGCCCTGGAACGCTACTGGAGCGGGCAACTGCCGCGCGCCGAGCTGACGGCGCTGGGCGCCCGGTTGCGCAAACGGCACTGGTCCGACCAGGCAGGCCTCGACTTCGTGCCGGTCGGCGATTTCGCCTTCTATGATCAGATCCTCGACATGAGCTTCACGCTCGGCAACCTGCCGGAGCGCGTGCAAGGGTATGACGGGGATGCGCTCGACAACTCCTTCCGCGTCGCGCGCGGCCGCTCGGTTCGACCGGCCGAAGCGCACGGCGCCTGCTGCGGCGAGGTCGTGGCGGGCGAGATGACCAAGTGGTTCAACACCAACTACCATTACATCGTGCCGGAATTCACTGCGGGCACCCGGTTTTCCCTGGACAGCGCTCGTCTGTTGGAGCAACTCGCCGAGGCGCGCGCGCTCGGCGTGAACGCCAAGCCGGTCATCATCGGCCCGCTCACGTACCTGTGGCTGGGCAAGGCGAAGGACCATTCCGATCGGCTCGCGCTCCTGCCGCGATTGTTGCCCGTCTATGCCGCTTTGCTTGACCAGTTGGCGGGGCAAGGCGTGGAGTGGGTGCAAGTGGACGAACCCATCCTGGCGACCGACCTCGATGAGAACTGGCGGCACGCGTTCAATCTCGCCTACCACGACCTCAAGGCCGTGCGAATCAAGCTGCTGTTGACGAGCTACTTCGGCCCGTTGCAGGACAATCTGTATCTGGCCGCCCATCTTCCCATCGCCGGCCTGCACATCGATGCCGTGTCCGGGCGCGAAGACGTCCAGCCGCTCCTCAACGTGCTGCCTGCGCACAAGGTCGTCTCCCTGGGCGTGATCGACGGGCGCAATGTCTGGAAAAGCGATCTCGGCCGCATCCTCGATTGGCTGGAGCCTGTAGCCTGCCGCCTGGGCGATCGGCTCTGGCTGGCCCCGTCGTGCTCGCTGCTGCATGTGCCCGTCGATCTGACCGGCGAACGGCAGCTCGACCCCGAGGTGCGTTCCTGGCTGGCCTTTGCACTGCAGAAGCTGGAGGAACTCAAGATCCTGGCGGCCGCCCTCAACGAGGGCCGGGCCTCGGTTGCCGGGGCGCTCGCCGAGAATGCGGCCGCAACCCTGAGCCGGCGCACCTCGGGCCGCGTCCACAATCCGGCCGTCAAGGCAAAACTCGCGCGGATCGATGGGGAGCTGGGTCGGCGCGCAAGCCCCTACGCCGAGCGTGCGCCGCGACAAGCGGCCATCCTCCAGCTCCCGCGCTATCCCACCACGACGATCGGATCCTTCCCACAGACCGCCGAGATCCGTCAGGCACGCCGTCAGTACAGGAGCGGCGCACTGGACGAGACAGGCTACACGACGCTCATGCGGCGCGAGATTGCACGCTGCGTGCAGGTTCAGGAGGCGCTCGGGCTCGACGTCCTCGTGCATGGCGAGGCGGAGCGCAATGACATGGTCGAGTATTTCGGCGAGCAGCTCGAAGGCTACGCGTTCAGCCAGTTCGGCTGGGTGCAGTCCTACGGCTCACGCTGCGTCAAGCCGCCGATCCTGTTCGGCGACATCAGCCGCCCGAAGGCGATGACCGTCGAGTGGATCGCGTACGCACAATCGCTGACCCACAAGCCGATGAAGGGCATGCTGACCGGCCCGGTCACCCTCCTGAATTGGTCGTTTGTGCGCGACGACCAGCCCCGTTCGGTGTCGTGCCATCAGCTCGCGATCGCGATTCGGGAGGAAGTGCTCGATCTCGAGCGCGCCGGTACGCGCGTCATTCAGATCGACGAAGCGGCACTTCGCGAGGGGCTGCCGCTGCGCCGCTCGCAATGGGACGAGCACCTGCGGTGGGCGGTGGACGCTTTCCGCATCGCCGCCAACGGCGTGCGCGACGAAACGCAGATCCACACGCACATGTGCTACTCGGAATTCAACGACATCATCGCGTCGATCGCCGACATGGACGCGGACGTGATCACCATCGAGACGTCGCGCTCCGACATGGCCTTGCTGGAGGCCTTCGACGCCTTCCGGTATCCGAACGAAATCGGCCCGGGTGTCTACGACATCCATTCGCCCAACACCCCCAGCGAGGCCCATATCGTCGATCTGATCAAGAAGGCAGCCTTGCGCATCCCGGCCGAACGCTTGTGGGTGAACCCCGACTGCGGCCTGAAAACCCGCCAATGGGAGGAGGTCCTTGCCGCCCTGACGCGCATGGTTGCCGCCGCCAAGGCGCTGCGCGCGGCCACACCCGATCCGGACAAACCGCACGTGCCTTCCGCCGGCCAAGCCAGCGAGCCGGGGGGCTCACGTCTCGCGCGGGCCCCGGCACGCAGGGCCGGCCGGCGGCCGCCGTCTCCAGAGCACAGGAAGGACACGCACCGTGAACACGAAGAGCGATAGCCAGATCAGGCAACCGCCGGCCACGGCCAGTCTGTGCACCTGGAAGAGGAACCCCCCCACATAGCCCATCAGCCCGGCGTGCGCGAACCCCATCTGCAGCCAGGGCCACACGCCCTGGCGAATGGGGTTGCCCGTGAAGCGCGGCAGCATGTGGGCGCCCAGCCCATAGATCAGGAAGATCATGAAGCCGACCGTCATCAGGTGCAGCGCAACCGGCCTCGCAGGGCCGTCGGTGAGCAAGGTCCCATTGATCGCGAGGCCGAGCCCGGCGATCATGAGATAGACCATGGAGGCCAGCACGAAAAAACGGTTGTCCGGAGAAAAGGACTGGGCGAACGCCGCCGCTTGGCCTTCCGCCCGAGATCCGGCCTGCGCGGCCCATGCGCGTGCGATCGAGAGGGTGTGCACGCCGGTGCCCGCGAGCGCGCCATCCACCAGCAGCGCCGGCACGCCCTCGAGCCCCAGCCGGTTCGCGAGCGCGCGCCCTTCGGGCTGCGCGACGTCGATGACCGCGAACGCGAAGCGGCACTCTTCGGCGACGTGCCGCCAGGCGGCTTCCGCCTCGCGGCACGCGGGGCACTCTTGCGACACCAGCAACGCCACGTTCATGGGCAATCCCCGCCTCCTCTCCCGGGCGCGGAAAACGCTCGTCTTCGCCATCGATCCCGGTCCGACGCCCCGCCCGCACCCGCGTCCCCGTTGGCCTCGATCCCCCGCCATACGCGCACCCCGCTCACGCCTTCGGCCCCCTCGCTCTCACCGTCATCACCATGTTGAGCCCGAACAGCACCATCGCGCCATAGCTCAACGCACCGCCCACCAGCACGATCGCATGGGTCCACGTGAGCCATCCGGCCACCATGACGGGAAGCCCGATGTTCGCCAGATAAAGCTGCCAGTCCGCCATCCGTTCCGAATACAGCGGAAAGCCTGAGAAGCGCGGCAGCACGTGGAGGGCGATGCCATAGATCATCATGAGGATGAACCCCAGGAGCATGATATGGCCGTGCGCCCGGGGGACGTCGCCCGGAATCAGCGTCGGGTCGATCAGCCACGTGATCGCCAAGGCGCCCCCCAAGAGCCCATAGCCCAGAGCGAAGCTCAAAAACAATCGGTTCCTTTTATCCATGGCTCGTGTATATTTGGCTGCGCGACACGGTGCGATTCTGTGCCTCGCCGTGACGAACCGCATTGACCTAAGTCAAAGCGGTGGCGATATAATCGGCGGATGCCCCTCGATCGTCCAGACATCGAACGCTTCCGCCACACCTATCTTTTCACGGCACTGACCGATGAGGAGATCGATAAGGTCGCCGCCCATGCCCGCACCCGCGAGTGTCGCCCCGGCGAGATCCTCTTCACCCAGGGCGCGCCCTGTCATCACTTCTTCCATGTGGAAGCCGGGGTCATCAAGCTTTACCGGCTGTCGCCCTCGGGGGAAGAGAAGGTCATGGAGCTCATCGGCCCGAATCACCTCTTCGCCGAGGCTGTCGTCTTCATGGGCGGGCGCTATCCGGTCCACGCCGAAGCGGTCGAAGCCGCACGGCTCATTGCGTTTGACAGCACGAATTTCATGGAGCTCCTGCGCTCCAACATGGATCTGTGCTTCCGCCTGATGTCGTCGATGAGCATGCGCATGCACGCCCTCATCAACGACATCGATCGCCTCACCCTCCATAGCGGCACGGAGCGGCTGATCCAGTACCTTCTGGACCAGCTGCCGCACGACGGAACCGCTCCCCCCAGCATACGCCTGGGCGTGCCCAAGCAGGTCATCGCATCACGCCTCGGCGTTCAGCCGGAGACCCTGTCGCGCATCCTCGCCCGGCTTCGCAACGAAGGCCTGCTGGAAATCCACGACGATACCGTGGTGCTGAAGTCCCTCGAGGCGCTGCGCCGGCACGGTTAGTTGCGGCCGGCCCGACGATCGGAACATGGGAACCCCCGCCAGGCGGCATCTTGCGCGCCGGGTGCAACCCGTTGGAGCACGCTGTGGATGCCGACATCGACCGACTGACCCTCCCAGACAAGCCGTTCTACGCCAAGAGCGTGACCGATCTGGGCGACACCCGGGAAATTGTCGCGGCAGAAGACATCTTTTCCGAGCATGGCATCAAGCTGGTCGCCCGCGACAGCCGCATCGACAGCGGACTCTACGAGCGGCTGGTGCTCCACAAGCTGCGCGTCCCGCTTGACCGATGCCTCAGCATCCCCCATCCGGTCGACCCGGAGACACTGTCGGCGCAGTCAGGCGAGCTCTTCGACAAGATCCCCGAGTTGCCCACGCTGGCGAAGGAATTATCGGACCGCTTCTTCCTGCGCCACGCCTTGAGCGAGATCTCGCTCAACCGGGCGCTCGCGTTCAAGCTCACCGTGGCGCGCGAGAAATTTCCCGACCTGTACCGCCACTCGGTGTTGGTCGGCCTGCTCGCCGCCTATCTCGGCGCCCGGGCAGGACTGCCCGGCGACGAATTGCGTGCCCTGAGCGCCGCCGGCGTGTTTCACGATCTGGGCATGATGCATCTCGACCCGGCCCTGCTGGATCCCGACCACAAGCTGACGGGACCGGAACGTCGCGCCATCCTCTCCCACCCGGCGATCGGCTACGCGCTCCTGAAGTCGTTCCCCGAATATCATCCCAAGGTCAGCCATGCCGTGCTCGATCACCATGAGCGGCTGAACGGCAGCGGCTATCCGCGCGCCCGCATGGCGGAGCGCATCGGCCGCCTGGGGCAGATCCTGGCGCTCGCCGAGGTGGCCGCGAGCCGCATCGGCGAAAGCGGGTGCGATTGCTCACGCCTTGAGATCATGCTGAAGCTCAATCCGCGCCTGTATCCCCTGGAGCTCATCGGCCACCTCTCGGTGCTGTTCCCGGCGCCTTCGGCACCCTCGGCGCAGGACGCTGCCGCCGCGTCCGATGGCGTCATTCCCGCGCGCCTCGGGGCGCTGCGGCAGTCCTTCGAGGACTGGCAGGACAAAATCGGCGCGTTGCGGACCTCTCGCGACATGAAGCCGGAGTGGGAGCGGCTCGACGGGCGAGTGGCCCACCTGCAAACGGCGCTGCGCGATGCGGGACTCCTCGCCGACGACGCGCACAGCCTGCTTGACGGCATTGAAGTCCATGCCGCCGCGCTCGCCGAACTGGACGCCCTGCTGCACGAGGCGATCTGGCATCTTCGCGATGTCGCCGACGAAATCGAACGGATCGCCGGCATAGGTCCGCCGCCCAGCGGGGATCCCGCGTGCTCCCCGCTGGGCGAGTGGGCGCGCGCCTTGCGCGAGCGCCTGGGCGCGGTCGCGGCATAGGGTCGGGCCCGCGGGACCCGCGCCATCCAAGGCATATACTGGAAATGAGGCGCGACGCGACGCAGCGGCGGCCGGGGCGCCACAGCCCCTTTCTTCGTGAGCGAGGCTCCCGTGATCTTCAGACAGCTGTTCGAACCGGACTCCTCCACCTATACCTATCTCCTGGCCTGCGAACGCACCGGGGAGGGGGTGCTCATCGATCCCGTGATCGATGCGGTCGACCGCGACTGCGAACTCCTGCGAGCCTTGGGCATCACGCTCGCCTTTACGCTGGAGACGCACATCCATGCCGACCACCTGACCGGCGCGCGGGCGCTCAAGGCAAAGCTCGGCAGCCGGATCGCGGCGCCCCGGATGGGGGCTGCCTCCTGCGTCGAGGTCGGGGTCGAGGAAGGCAGGCCCTTTCGGGTCGGGGACATCGTCTTGCACCCTGTGCACACGCCAGGCCACACCGCCGCGCACCATGCCTATGTGCAGGACCAGGAGAGCGCGACGCGCGTTTTTACCGGGGATGTGCTGCTGATCGACGGCTGCGGAAGGACCGACTTTCAGGGCGGAGACAGCCGGGCGCTGTTCCACTCGGTGCATGACAAGCTTTTTTCCATGGCCGACGAAACGCTCGTCTATCCCGCGCACGACTATGCGAACAGGCAGGTCTCCTCGATCGGCCAGGAAAAGCGCCGCAATGCACGCCTTGGCGGTGGCCGCGACGAGGAGGCGTTCGTCACGCTGATGGCCGGCCTGCGCTTGCCCTATCCTCGCCGGATGACCTTTGCCGTGCCCGGCAACGAGGCCTGCGGACAATGCCCGCCCGACGCCCCGGAAGAGTACAAGGAGCGCTGCGCGCGGCACGACCAAGGTTAACCCGGGGCCTTCGCCTCGTTGCCGGCGGGCCGCTCGTCCAGCCCCAGTTCCTGGATCTTGCGGGTCAGGGTGTTGCGTCCGAGTCCCAACAGGTTGGCCGCCTCAATGCGCCGCCCTCCCGTGTGGCGCAAGGCCGCGACGATGAGGGTCCGCTCGAATTGCGCCACCAGGTCATCCATGAGCGCATGCTGGCCCCGATCCAGGCGATCAGCCACCTCGCGGTCGAGCGCATGCGCCCAGTCGCGCTCGCGCTCGCGCGCCTCGTCCCCCAGGAGTTCCGGCGGCAGATCCGCAATCTCGATGGTCTGGGTCGGCGCCATCACCGACAACCAATGACAGACGTTTTCCAGTTGGCGCACATTGCCGCTCCAGGCGAGCGTGCCCATGTATCGGATGGTGGCGTCCGACAGCTTCTTGGGCTCCACGCCCGTCTCCTTCGCGCTTCGGGCCAGAAAGTGCCGCGCAAGGAGGGCGATGTCCTCGCGCCGTTCGCGCAGAGGCGGCAGCCGCAGGCGGATGACATTGAGGCGATGGAACAGGTCCTCGCGAAAGAGCCCCTCCTTCACCCGCGCCTCCAGATTCTGGTGCGTGGCCGCGATGACCCGCACGTTCACCTTGATCGGCTGATGTCCCCCCACGCGGTAGAATTCGCCGTCGGACAAGACCCTCAGCAGGCGCGTCTGGAGTTCCGGGGGCATGTCCCCGATCTCGTCCAGAAACAGCGTGCCGCCGTCCGCCTGCTCGAAACGTCCCCTGCGCATCAGCTGGGCTCCCGTGAATGCGCCCCGTTCGTGGCCGAAGAGTTCGGATTCGAGCAGATCCCTGGGGATCGCCGCCGTGTTGATGGCGATGAAGGGCTTGGCCGCGCGCGGGCTGTGGCGATGCAGCGCCCGTGCGACGAGCTCCTTGCCGGTCCCCGATTCTCCCGTAATGAGCACCGTGGCCTGCGACTGCGACAGCCGCCCGATCGCGCGGAAGACTTCCTGCATGGCGGGCGCCTGTCCCAGCATGTCCGGCCGGCCCGCCTCGGCCTCCACCTCGCCGACCCCGCGCATGCTCTCGTCGAGCGCTCGACGGATGAGCTCCACGGCATGATCGACATCGAACGGCTTCGGCAGATACTCGAAGGCGCCGCCCTGAAATGCGGCAACAGCGCTCTCCAGATCGGAGTAGGCCGTCATGATGATGACCGGAACGCCCGGCTCGCGCGCTTTGAGGCGCTCCAGGAGCGCAAGCCCCGAGTCGCCCGGCATCCGGATGTCGCTGACGACGACCTGGGGCGGATCCACGTCGAGGGCCGCCATGGCCTCGCCCGCCGATGAGAATGCCTTAAACGCGATCCCCTCCCGCGCGAGGGCCTTCTCAAAGACCCAGCGGATGGAGCGGTCATCATCGACGATCCAAACAGGTTTCATGTCCGACGCTCTCTCCTCAAAGGCTCCGCTGCACGTCGTCAGGCAGCGGCAACAGCACGGTGAAACAGGTGTGGCCGGGACGGCTTTCGCATTCGATGCTGCCGTGATGCTGGCCGATGAACGTCTGCGCGATGCTCAGGCCCAGGCCGGTTCCGCCTTGCCGGCCGGAAACCAGGGGATAGAAGATGCGTTCCCTGATGTCCGGGGGGATGCCGGGCCCGTCATCGATGATTTCCAGCGCAATGGCCAGGCGGTGGCGCCTTTTCGCCAGCGTGACGCCGCGCGCCACGCGCGTGCGGAAGATGATGGTCCCCTTGCCGTCGAGCGCCTGCGCCGCATTGCGCGCGATGTTGAGAACGGCCTGGATCAGCTGCTCGCGATCCCCTTCGAGCTCCGGGAGGCTCGTGTCATAGTCGCGCCTGATCTTGAGCGCCCCGGGGGTTTCGGCCAGCAGGAGGCTGCGCACGCGCTCCAGCGCCTCGTGCAGGTTGACGCAGGCCACGCGGGCTGGCCGATGGGGCATCAGGAGCCGGTCCATGAGCTGCTGCAGGCGATCCGCCTCCTTGATCACCACCTGCGTATACTCCTTGAGGGCCGGCTTCGCCAGCTCGTGCTCCAGGAGCTGCGCCGCGCCGCGGATGCCCCCGAGCGGATTCTTGATCTCGTGCGCCAGATTGCGCAGGAGCTCCCGGTTGGCCTCGCTTTGCAGCCACGTGCGTTCTTCCCGGACGATTCTCAGCGGTTGGTCCAGGGGATTGAACTCGATGGATGCGGCGACCCCCGGCGCCTCCACCGGCGTCACCGTGCAACTGAGCAGGCGGGTGCCTTCGGGGCCGGTGCTGAGCGCGAACTCATGATCGGTGAATCCGCTGTTGCGCGAGAGGGCATAGCGCAAGGCGCGCACCAGGGCCGCCCCCTCCGCAAACACCTCCTCCACCCGATGCCCGACAACGTTTCGCCCGCTCAACCCAAAGAGATGCTCGGCCGCGGAATTGACGTGCCGGATCCGCAGGCCATCGCCCACGAGCACGACGGCGGTGGCAATCAGATCCAGCCCAGGATACGGGGAGCCCGGCGAACTCATGGTTCGTCCTCTTCCAGTCGACGCCATTTACGAAGCAAGATGCGTACCAATGAGAGCCCACCGCCGCTTCATCGGCCGCCAGGAGAGAAATGGGGTCAGGATGGCCGCGAGACAAGCCTGCGTCCCGCCGCGGCAAGAGACAAGGCGGCCTTGGGGCGGCGCCCACGGCCTCACATGAACGGGTGATGCCCTATTCGCCCAGCTGCTTCTTCAGCGCGTCGACGTTTTGCTGGTGCCGCAGCACCACATCCTTGAGGCCTTGCACCCGGTCCAGGTATTTCTGATAGTTCCGCTCGTTGCCGAGCCGCACCGCCTCACCGGCCTTCAAGGCTTGCCGCGCGGCCGCCAGCTTGCCTTCTTCGGTGGCCAGCTCGTGCTGGAGCAACTCGCGCCGCATCGCGTCCCGTTTCTCCTGCGTGGACTTGCTCACCCGCGGAAAATTGGCCGGCCCCGGGTTGGACTGCGGGTTGCCGCCCGCGATCGTGGACAGTGGGGTGAGCTCCAGCCGTTTGGCGCCTGCCCGGGGGATATTGGTATACGTGATGTTGCCTTCCTGGTCGACGTACTTGTAGATGGCGGCGTGCGTGAGGGGGGCGACGCATAAGAGGGCCAGAAGCCAGAACGTGCGCATGACGGCATTCCTTGTGATCACATCGACGCCTGCCGGGCAGCCGCGGGGCAACGCCGGGACAGGGGTGCAAAGCTGTCTGCCGGGCGCCATACGCCCGGCTCGGGACAGTGTAGCATTCCTGCCCAAGAGGACTCCACCTCATCGGGGGGATTTGTCGCGGCATCGATCGCGACACCGTCCGGACGTGATCACCTGCCGGTGACGAAAAAAAAGGGCGGGAGACCCCGCCCTTCTAGCCCACCATCGACCGCCTGGTTAGAGGCTGTAGTACATCGAGAACTCGATCGGGTGCGTCGTCATGCGGAAGTTCGTGACTTCCTCCATCTTGAGCGCGATGTAGGCATCGATCATATCGCTCGTGAAGACGCCGCCGCGCGTCAGGAACTCGCGGTCCTTGTCGAGATAATCGAGGGCCATCTCGAGCGACGAGCACACGGTCGGGATCTCGGCCGCTTCCTCCGGCGGCAGGTCGTACAGGTTCTTGTCCATCGCATCGCCCGGATGGATCTTGTTCTGAATGCCGTCGAGCCCTGCCATCATCATGGCCGTGAAGGCGAGATACGGATTGGCCAAGGGATCCGGGAAGCGGACTTCGATCCGGCGGGCCTTGGGATTGGTGACGTGCGGGATCCGGATGGAGGCGGAGCGGTTGCGCGCCGAATACGCCAACATCACAGGGGCTTCGAAGCCAGGCACCAGGCGCTTGTAGGAGTTGGTCCCGGGATTGGTGATGGCGTTGAGCGCGCGCGCATGCTTGATGACGCCGCCGATGTAGTAGATCGCCAGTTCGGAAAGCCCGCCGTAGCCGTTGCCGCTGAACAGGTTCTGCCCGTCCTTCCAGATCGACTGGTGGCAGTGCATGCCGGACCCGTTGTCGCCGACGATGGGCTTGGGCATGAAAGTCGCGGTCTTGCCGTACGAATGGGCGACGTTGTGCACGACGTACTTGAGAATCTGCGTCCAGTCGGCGCGCTTGACCAAGGTGCTGAACTTGGTCCCGATCTCGCACTGCCCCGCGGTCGCCACCTCGTGATGGTGCACCTCCACCTCGACCCCCATTTCCTCGAGGGCGAGGCACATGGCGGAGCGGAGATCCTGCAGGGAATCGACCGGCGGCACCGGGAAGTAGCCGCCCTTGATGCCCGGGCGATGGCCCAGGTTGCCGCCCTCGAAGTCCTTGCCGGACGACCAGGCCGCTTCCTCGGAAGTGATCTTCACCATGGAGCCGGACATATCCACGTCCCAGTGCACGGCGTCGAAGATGAAGAATTCGGGTTCGGGGCCGAAGTACGCCGTATCGCCGATGCCCGTCGACTTGAGGTAGGCCTCGCCACGCTTGGCAATCGAGCGGGGATCGCGCTCATAACCCTTGCCGTCGGCCGGCTCGACCACATCGCAAGTGAGCAGCAGCGTCGATTCGTCCATGAACGGATCCAGGCGAGCGGTTTCCGGATCGGCCATCAGCAACATGTCGGAGGCCTGAATACCTTTCCAGCCGGCAATAGAGGAGCCATCGAAGGCGTGCCCGCTTTCGAACCACCCTTCGCTCACGACGTGAGCCGGTATCGAGACGTGCTGCTCCTTTCCGCGGGTATCCGTGAAGCGCAGATCAACGAACCTGACCTCGTTGTCCTTGATCATTTTCAAAACATCGGCTGCCGCCATCTTTCTGGTCTCCTAAAGTTCGCTCATGACATTGAAAACAATGCGGGAAAAACCGCCGTGGGCCACGATCGGCATGCAAAGCAGGAAATGTGCCATCCCAAAAATCCCCAGCTAGCCATTCTGCCACAACGCGCCGTGGTTGCGCGAAAAAAAAGCAACGCCCCCATTTGGGGCCCGAGCAGCACAGGACGCACCATTATGGTGCAAAGGCGATGATTTCGATGCGGCCGAAGTAAGGGTCGTCGCGGAGAATGTCATCGATGCGTTGCTTGAGCGCGTTCACCCGCTCAGTGTCCTGGCAGATCGCACGGGGCAGAAACAGCTCGGCCTCCGCCTTGCCCCCGAGATAATGGAGGACCACGCGAGGGAAGTCCGGTCCGGCGCCCGCCAGCCGCGCGCGCAAATGCGCCACCAGTTCGTCGCGCCCGGGCAGATGCACGCTGGGCTCGGCGCCCCTATCGTCCTCCGGGTCGATGTGCACCATGACATCCAGGACATCATCGTTGCCCAGCACCCGATGTCTCGCCATCTCGGCGACATGATGCCCCTCGGAGACGCTGATGCGCGGATTGACGAGCACGTGCGCATCCACGAGAATGCGGTTGCCCATCTTGCGCGTCTTGAGTTCGTGGAGCCCCACCACGCCCGGCGTCGTGACCAGGGTATGCCGGATGCCGGCGACCACCTCTTCGTCCGGCGCCGTGTCCACGAGCTCCGACATGGCGTCGTAGCCCATCTTCCACCCCATCCGGACGATCATGAAGGCCACCAGGATGGCCGCGACGGGGTCGAGGAACGTGAATCCGGCCAGGTTGCCGACGATGCCGAACACGACGACCAGCGAGGAGGCGGCATCCGACCGGGAATGCCAGGCGTTGGCCATCAGCATCTGCGAATGCAGCCGGGTCGCCACGGCACGCATGTAGCGGAAAAGCGACTCCTTGGCCAACAGCGTCGCGATGGCGATCCACAGGGTCGCCACATGGACCCTCACCAGCTGCTCGGCGTGCTGAAGGCGCATGCCGGCACGCCAGAGCAGGAGCACGCCCAGGCCGATCAGCATCGCCCCCAGGATCAGCGTGGCGGCCGTTTCGATTCGTGCGTGTCCGTAGGGGTGGCTCTCGTCGGCGGACCGGTTGCCGTGCCAATTGGCGAACAGGACCAGAAAGTCCGACACCAGATCGGCCGCCGAATGCATGCCGTCGGCCAACAGCGCCTGCGAGCCCCCGAGATAGCCCACCAGCACCTGCAAGACGGACAGGCAGAGATTGACCGCCACGCTGACCCAGGTCACTCTCTGGCCTGCGCGGTAGCGCTCGAGGTTCGCCGGGTCGATACCCAAAGCATGCGGATCGGACATGGGATGCCAAACCTTTTTGAAGAATTCCGTTGAGACGTCTGGATAGTATATTAGAGATCAACATCTTTTTTGCAATCCGCGGCCGCGTCTGCGCTAAAATAGCGCGGTTGCTCAAGAACACCGCCACGAAAACAGCCCACAACGCCAGACGCATGACCGATCATTACGGGGTGATAGGCCACCCCATCTCGCACAGCCAGTCCCCGCGCATTCATACCGAGTTCGCGCGCCAGACGGGACAGGATCTCGACTACGTCGCACTGGACGCGCCGCCCGACGGCTTCGTGCCGGCGGTCCTCGACTTCCGCGCCCACGGCGGCCGAGGACTCAATGTCACGGTGCCTTTCAAGGCGGAGGCTTACCGCCTGTGCGCAACGCTCACCGAACGGGCGCAGGCGGCCGGCGCGGTCAACACCCTTTCCTTGGACGCCGAGGGGATCGCCGGGGACAACACGGACGGGGCCGGACTCGTCCGCGACCTCCAGCACAATCTCGGATTTCCCCTCGCGGGCAAACGCATCTGCCTCCTGGGTGCAGGCGGCGCGGCCCGCGGCGTCTTGAAGCCCCTCCTGCTCGAGGCCCCTTCGCGCCTCCTGCTGGTCAACCGAACGCCGGCCAAGGCGCGCGCACTGCAGGCCGAGGCGGGCCATCCGCAGACCCTTGAGGCGGGTGGCTTCGACGACCTCGCAGGCCAGGACTTCGACCTCGTGATCAACGCCACCGCCGCCAGCCTTCAGGACGAATTGCCGCCGTTGCCCAAGGACATGTTCTCGCAGGGCGCGGCGGCCTACGACATGATGTACGGGCGCGAAACTCCCTTTCTGCGGTTTGCGCGGGCCCACGGCGCGGGGCTCGCCGCCGACGGCATCGGTATGCTGGTCGAACAGGCCGCCGAGTCATTCTTCATCTGGCGCCGGGTGCGCCCGGCCACGCGGGAGCTCATCCGGACGCTTGCCGCGCGGTCCGAACGCGCATGAGCCGGCGCCTGGTCTGGCGCGCGGCAGGCGCAGCCGCGGCGGCCTTCCTGCTCTACCAAGTCTGGATTCTGGCGCATGTGCTGTGGTGGATGCACCACAACCCCGCCTCCACCGCCTTCATGCGCGAACGCCTGTCCGTACTCCGGCAGCGGCACCCCGATGCCCGGCTCACCCAGCACTGGGTGCCTTACGCGCGGATCTCGGTCAACCTCAAGCAGGCGCTTGTCGCGGACGAGGATTCCACGTTCATCGACAATGACGGCTTCGACTGGAACGGGATCCGGCATGCCTTTGACACCGATCTGCGCAAGCGAAAGATCGTCGCCGGCGGCTCCACGATCACCCAGCAGCTTGCAAAGAACCTCTTCCTGTCGAGCAGCCGAACGCCCTGGCGCAAAGGCGAGGAAGCGCTCATCACGGTGATGCTCGATCACCTCCTGACCAAGCGCCGCATCCTGGACCTCTACCTCAACGTGATCGAATGGGGCGATAATGGGATTTTCGGCGCCCAAGCCGCAGCCCGTCATTATTTCCATGCGAATGCCGCCTCTCTCACGCCTTGGCAGGCCGCCCGGCTCGCCGCCATGGTCCCCGACCCGCGCTACTTCGACACCCACCGCCACGCGCCGGAGCTCGCCTGGCACACCCGCATCATCCTTGCGCGCATGCATCTGGTGGCCGTTCCACGATAGCACGAGCGGCGATGCCGGAAAGGCCCGCCATGCGGTCATTTGATCTTGCCGTGATCGGATCCGGCCCGGGGGGCTATCGGGCCGCCGTGCTGGGCGCCTTGCACGGGCTTTCGGTGGCCATCGTGGAGAAGGGACAGTGGGGAGGCTGTTGCCTCAATCGCGGCTGCGTGCCCAAGAAGACCTGGCACCACAGCGCAAAACTCATGCAAGACGCACGGCATTGGTCCGGCCGCGGCCTCGCGGGCACCCTCTCCGCGGACCTGGAACTGGCCTGGCATCACCAGAAGCAGGTCGTCCAGACCGTGCGGGACAGCTCTGTGCGCTACTTGCGGCGCCTGGGCATCGCGCTGTGGGAGGGCGAAGCGAGCCTGGTCGGGCCGCACGAGCTCGCAGTGGGCGGCACACCGGCCATGCGCGCCCGCCACATCCTCATCGCGACCGGCTCCCATCCCCACGTCCCCGCGGTGTTCCGCGGACATCCCGATGTCATCCTCACGACCGACGACCTGTTCGACCGTCTGCCACCGCACGGCCCCCGCGTCGCCGTGGTCGGCTCAGGCGCCGTGGGCACGGAATTCGCATTTATCCTCGCGATGCTGGGCAGGCGGGTGACCTGGCTCGCAGCCGAGCAGCCACTCGGGTCGACCGCTTTCAGCCAGGCCGCGCGCAAGCTGCTTTCAGACGCACTGGCTCAGGGCGGCATCACGCCCAGGCTCGGCACGCGCATCATGTCGATCGAACGGACGGCAGGCGGGATACTGCTCCAGACGGCCGCCGGGACGCGCGAGGAAGTCGACTGGGTGCTGCTGGGAACCGGACGGGTGCCCCACACCCGCGGGCTTGCATTGGACCCTTGGGGCGTTGCGCTCGATCCGTCCGGTTTCATTCCCACGAACGAGGCCTTGCAGACCCGGCTACCGCACGTCTATGCGATCGGCGATGTGGCCAACCCGCGCATGACGGCGAACCACGCCCTGGCGGAAGCCTCCATCGCGCTGGCCAACATCCTTCGCCCGGCGGCGCGCAGCAGGGCAAACCACGCCGTGCCGCGCGTCATCCACTCCGCCGTGGAATTGGCCAGCGTCGGCTTGAGCGAAGACCAGGCGGAAGAGGAGGGCTTCGAAACCGCCGTGGGCTTTGCCGCATTCGCAACCAATCCCCGTGCGCTCGGACAGGACGCCCCGGAGGGATTCGTGCGCCTGGTTGCGGACGCGGATTCCGGGAAGCTGCTGGGTGCGGAAGTCGCCGGCAACGAAGCCGGTGAACTCATCCACTGGGTCGCGGGCCAACTCGGGCGCGCGGATGCCCTGCAGCAACTGTCGGGCGCCTTCTACAACCATCCGAGCCGCTCCGAGGAGCTGCAAAACGCCGCCGAAACCCTCGCCGCCAAATGGGGGCTTCACGACGCGATGCGCGGGCCGCACTGAAGCGCGCACGACACCGCGCCACCCGCGGACGCCCGTCAGGGTCGGCGCGACGCGCGCACGGGACCAGCCCGCACGCATGGCGTCAAGCCGGAGCGAGTTCCTTCTTGGCCGCCGGCTTCTTCGCAGGCTTGGCCGCCGCGCCCGGTGCAGCCTTGGCCGCCGGCTTCTTCGCGGTCTTGGCCGCCACGCTCGCCACCGCCTTGGCAGCGGGCTTCTTGGCTACCGCCTTCGGGGCCGCAACCTTCTTGGCCGCGGGGGCAGCCGCTTTCACCGCCTTCGGGGGCTTGGCACCCTTCTTCGCGGCGGCCTTCGCCTTGGGCGCAACTGCCTTGACGGCCTTCTTGGGCGCGGCCTTCGCTTTGGGCGCATCCGCCTTGGCGCTCTTCGCTGTCGAGGCCTTGGCGACCGCCTTGACAGCCGTCTTCGCCTTCGTCTCCGCCGTCTTGGTGGCTTTCGCCTTGGTGGCCGCAGGCTTCACCGCCTTGGCGGCTTCCGCTTTTCCGGCCTTCTTGGCCACAGTCTTCGGCTGCGCGGCCGCTGGCTTGGCGGCCTTCTTCACCGCCTTGGCCTTGGGCGCGTCCGCTTTCGCCGCTTTCTTCGCCGGGGCTTTGGGAGCGGCCGCAGCCTTCTTCGACGGCGTGGCGATCGAGGCGGCGGCCGTCACCTTCTTGGCCGGCGCAGCCTTCTTGGCTACGGCCTCGGTTGCGGTTGTGCTCTTGGTCTTCTTGGTTCCTGCCATACCTGGACTCCTTCTCGAACAGTTAACCCGCTGTCATACTTGGCGGAAAGCGTGCGCACGGACGCACTTCCAAGGCCACGGCAGCACGGAACTCGCCGATGTCGACGCCCCTGAATGCGCGTCTTTGCTTGGTGCGCCCATTCTATTCCACATTTTCGAGAAAACACAACAAGTTGATGGCAGTTGATGGAATTTTTCGTGACGTTCGTGGCGAATTTTTTTCGGGATTTCGGTTCCCGTCTCCGAACGATCGTATAACCATCTGTATTGGCGTGATAATTTTGCCGCCCTTCGATTCCTTTTTAGGCGACAGAAAAAATTCGCCCGAGGTGCACTTTGTGCAGGCGCGTCTCGGCCCAAAAAGGGATGGCCTCGGCGTTTCCACCACATAGCGACACGCGGCGCAACCCTATTCCTCTACTCTGGGCAAGGCGCGGGACGTGTGGGCATCCGCGACGCCCGATGGATGCGCGCGTCCCGGCGCGGGAGACGAATCCAGAAGTGGCCTTTTTTATGGCTCGCGAGCCGTTTGGGCAGCCTGTACAATCGGTTCCGCGGACTCACGGCAAAAAAGGATGCGGCCGACCCCTGCGCCGTTGGCCGAGCCGCGCGGTGGCCGCCCACGCACAAGCCTCTGGCGCAGGGATTCCAAGCGACACGAGATGAGACTTCGAGCAGATTCAGATGCCGCGGCAATTCGCCGCTTCCCTGCGCACTATCGGCCATGGCGCGATGCGCTATTTTGGCTGGCGGTGCTGGCAGCGCCCGTGTTCTGGGCGGGACTGGAACTCCTTACCCATCCGACCGTCGATCCCTACTGGCCGCTGCACGAACCGCGGCGCTTTGCGCTGGTCGCCCTCGCGTATCCGGTTCTGGAAGAAATCGTATTTCGCGGCATGCTGCAGGAGTGGTTGCGCGAGCGCTGGCCCAACTTCGGTCCAACGGCCGGCATCACCGGCGCGAATCTCCTCACGAGCGCCATCTTCAGCGCCGCGCACGGTCTCGCTCATCCGTTGCCCTGGGCGCTCGCCACTTTCATGCCTTCGCTGGTGTTCGGGTATTTCAAGGACAAGAGCGGAACGCTCTCGCAGAGCATCGTCCTTCACATCTTCTACAACGCGGGCTATTTCCTGATTTTTTGGAATCCCCACTGAATGCCGGGTTCCCCGATGCGCCCGTCGGCACACGAACCTCTAAAGGCGCGCGGCGGTGACGCCGAATGCCCGCAAGCCGTCGCATGGCGCATTAGGGGCGTTCCCTGCCGCCTGCGACGCGCGCATCCGTGGGGTTGTGGGGAACCGCGTTCCAGAACGTCTCAGCCACCGGATGGGGGCATAGGCCTAAGCCTGCGACGTCGAATACCCAAAATACTCGATATACGGCGCGAGCGTCGTCATGATGGGCTCGAGCGCCTCGCTATAGCGCCGCCAGCGATATTTCGCGTGCTGGTAGATGGGCTGCGTGACCTGATGATAACTCGCCGTACGGATTACGCGGCGGCTGTTCGCGTGCTCGGCGGGCCGAAGCACTGCGTCGTCCCATTCCGCGTCCAGAAAGCGCAGCAGTCGCCGGGTTTCGTCTTCTAAATCGTCCACGAGACTCTCATATCGCACGATGTGATAATCGATGGGCAGGCTTGACGCGTATTGGATCCACGCCTCCATCGTGCGTGCATACAGGTTTGCCGTGTCCTCCAGCGTATAGAAGTGCGCCGTCGTCACGTTCGGCGCAAAATGCTGCATGAAACAGCTCAAGCAGACATCGCAGGGATGGCGCACCGCAAGAATGAACTTGGCCTTCGGAAAGACGCGCCAGAGCAAGGGGGTCAAATAGGTATTTCCGGGATTGCGGTCCACCAGGCGTCGCCCGGCTTGGCGCGTCAAATGCTGAGCGACTGCGCGGCCATACGCGTCCCGGAGCTCTTGTACGTCGCGCTCGGAAAGGTCGACCAAGGCCCGATCGTCGCCTGGACGCGCCTTGTGCAGAAAGGCTTCCTCTACCGCGTTCGCGGCCGGTTTCTCCTCCATCGTCTGCAATGTTGGATGGCTATCCAATATCTGATCGAGCAGCGTCGTACCAGAGCGCTGGAAACCCATCAGGAAAATCGGCGCGTCCTTTTCGCCGCCACGTCCGATTGCCCCTTCCTGTCCGGGAACCGCATAGCGTGAGATCGCCGCGATCTTCTCCAAAAGGATGCCCTTGTCCGCGCCCTCGCCCGAACGCGACAACAGGCTGCGCCGCTTTCCTTCCTCGAAGTGCCCGAATGCACGCCGGTGCTCGCCAGCGCGGTCATACACCTGCCCGAGGCGCAGGTGCACTTCCGCCTGGGCTGCATCGTCCAGACGTTGGGCAAGCAAGCTCTCCATCAGCCGGATGGCCTCCTCGGTACGACCATCCTGCCGGGCCAATTTGGCTGCAGTGAGCGTCAGGGACACCGAGTGCGGATCGACCGCAAGGCCCTTTGCCACAAAAGCCCTTGCCTCTTCGAGCCGGTTCGTCCGCTCGCAAAGCTCCGCCAATGACGCAAGCGCTTCGAGACCATCCGGGGCGAACGTCAACGCCCGCAACAATTTGGCGCGAGCCTCGTCTTCACGATTGTCCGCCCAAAGCAACAACCCTTGATTGACAAGAAGGTGGGGATCGTCGGGATGAATACAGGCCGCGCGGTTGAGTACTTCAACCGCGCCCGTGAGGTCGCCCAGTCCCGTCAATAGGGCTCCGAGATTGCAGAGCGCCTCGAAGAAATCCGGCTGTATGGCCACAGCCTTGCGATAGTGCCGCGCCGCACCGCTCAGATCGGCGCACGCTCGAAGCGCGTTCGCCAGAAAAAAATGGCCGTTTGCGAAACCCGGCTCCCATTCAACCGCGCGCCGGTAGCACCCGATCGCCTCGGTCAATTTCTTCTGGCATTCCAAGGACGCGCCTAGCGCGTGATGAGCGGCAGCCCAACGCGGCTCGAGCGTCAAGGCGCGCTTCGCGCAGGACTCGGAATCCGCATGAAGCCCCAGATTCAAGTAGATGTTGGCCAGCATGAGCCAAGCTTCGGCATCAACCGTGTCGATCCGACACAACTGCTGGCAAAGCTCCCGCGCCTCGGCGAACAGGCCCTTGTCCAGCAGGGTCTGCGCGCGCCTCTTCTTCGATCGTGTCAAAACGTCAGACTTTGCCATAGTGACTTTTTTCTCGGCTGTAAGTGGGCACCCCGTTCCACTCTAGACCACTGTGGTCCGGTTCGCGTTATCGCGCAGAATGCGCGAGCCGTCCCTATGGCGCATAGGGACGTCGCAAACGCCCCATTGTTCGGATCAAAAGGGAAGGGAGGGCTTTCGCCCTCCCTTCCCGCTTGCTTACACCCTCAGCGTCGCGAGGACGCCATGCACGAGGATCAAGACACCTTCCTGCGCCGCGCCACGCCGACGAGGCCAATGAGCCCCGAGCCCAGCATCCACACCGGCGACGGCAACGGCGTGGGTGCCACCGACGCCACAGCCGCCACGCCATTCAGGGTCCAGACACCCGTCTGCCCGTTGAACGGACCGCCGACAACCGTACTCCGCCAGTTCATCGTATAGTTGCAGCTGGTGGCCGTACACGCGCTCACGGTTCCGGTCGCCGAACCGCCCTGGTTGAAGTTGGTGCCGTTCCAGGACGCGAACCAGCTGCTCATGTCCATGGCGATGGTGCTCGCCCCCGTATCGACCGTCCCGGTGGGCGCGGGTCCGCCGGTGATGGTACCCGTCGGCGAGGTGACCAGATTTTCCGCGGACTGGGCCGTAAACGTGTAGACTGGCGTGCCGAAATAGTTGAAATTAGTGAGCGTTTTCGCCGAATTCGGCTCCGCGGACGCCGTTGCCGTGCCGCCCTGGTAGGATCCCATAACGATCGGGTCCCCGCCGCCTGCCGTGATCGCGGGAGCCACCGAGGGCGAGCCCGTCAAAAAGAAGTTGCCCCCGGTGACCGTCAAACTCGTCACGTTCTCAGTGGCCGCATGCGACGCCATGGACGCCACGCCGAAAATCGCGCCGAGTGCGACGCTCAACAGCTTATGTTTGCCTTTCATAGAAAGTCTTCTCCAGTCAGAAAGAGTCAAGAAACGGTCGATTTCTAGGTTGACGTTTTGCACGGTCAGCTTTTATGGCTATCGGTTTGAACGCAAGCTGCCGCACGTAGGGTAAAGCAACAGGCATGCCACACCCAACACTTCCAAATAATTATCTATAACATCATCTAGTTGCAAAATGACAAAGTGGTAACCTCATAGTGCGTTAGAGACATTGGCCAGACGTTGTAAAATTTACTGACACCGTAAGCCATTCAACGGTGGTTCATCAGACGCTGTTTGCAGCCCTTCGAGGGGCCTCTCGCACCGCCGCCGCTAAGTGGGCGAGGATCGGAACCTCCCTTGCGCAGCAGTGAATCCTATCTATTTCGCCACGCGCATTGCCTTCGGCCGCACGCAGTTGTGGGGCTTGTGCGCCTGCGACACACTCTACGCAGGAAAGGGCACCGACGGTTTTGAGGAGATGTCTATAAAGCCTGTAAAACGCACCGACACGCGATGGGCCGTACCCATTTCGTCAAGGCAACAGCCCTAATCTGCCTCGATGAGAAAGCCACCACCATCCCCAAGACCGAGAGAGATTGCCACCCCGACGCAAGGCGCGCGACGGCAACACTAACCGTCTAAATATCCGTTTCCAAGCCATGGGTATTGCCGCATTAGAGAAGCACGACGGATTGCGAATGACGTATGGATTGAAGAATCCTGAGGGGGCCTGGCGGGCTCTACTGGGAGCCCTTTGGGCTAAGCGGTCTTGTGAAAAAGACCAAGGAGAGAATGGCGAATCTCTCCTGGAGCATGGGAACGCTATCGGCCGAATGTCCCGGATCGGGACCACATCTTCGCCGATGGAGAAGGTGGCGCGAGAGCAACTGGCGGCGCGCGACGACCTGTGTGCACGCGCCCCCTAGGATTGCTCCTGCGCTCAACTCCCCGCGCTTCTCGCAGCAGTGGCGAGGGCATCGCGGATCGCGGCCGGCGCACCCATGATATTGACGAAACTGTGACTCCCTACCATCGACAGATCCGGAAAATCGATCGCGATGCGGAAGCGCGCGGCCAGGGCATAGACCTTTGTGCCGTCCACCAGAAGTTCATACGGCAAATAGGGGGTCGACTTGATCGGTTTGAAGTCGATCTGGCTCATGATGTAGCGGTCATCCATGTCGCGGTTGCCGCCAGGACCTGCGTTCATGGCGACGCCGAAAAGTGTCTGCTGCGAACTCGGCATGTTGATCTGATAAACCTGGGTCACGCCCCCCTTGCCGGCGGCCAGGTTCGCCTCAACCGCTTGAACGGCGGCCTGGTGGCTGGGATAGGTCGCGAGCTTGCTCGGGTCGGTGAAATATTCCATCCCGAACATGTAATGGTAGTGGCGCAACTGGCTCGCGGTCATCCCCTTGGCCCCATAGGCACGCTCGTCGCCTAGGGCAGCCTCGAGCTTTGCCGCCACGCCTTTGAGATCCTTTTTCATGCGGTAGGCATTCGCCATATAGACCGGATTCGTGTACGACACCTGGATGGAATTGCCCACCTGGGTCAGCGCGATGTGCTGGGCGGCGCCGAACCCTCCCATGGGAGACAGCCCGGCATCGGTCTTCAGCGCCGAATCGGTCACGCAGATGACCGTCGCCCCCGGATAGGGCGTAAACTGACCGGCAATGGTGAATCCTTGCTTCTGCAGCGCCGCCTTGGTCTGGGCCACTTTTGCCGCCATGCTGCCTGGCGTATTGGAGGCCAGGATGAACGGCTTCAAGAGTTGGTCAGCGTGGGCGGTCGCAGTCATGGCGGCAGCGACACCGATGAAGCAGATTTTTTTCAGCGTTCCTTTCATGAACCTCTCCTTACATGGCATGGGTGTACAAACACTTGGACGTTCCTCACGGCAGCGTGCACGCCGCGCGCGAGGGCTACGACTTGCGCCGCCGCCGGCGCGTTAGGTAGCCGACGCTGGCGAGCACCATCCCGACCAGAACGGGGTCGAATCCTCCGTTTGGATCAAGGGTACAGCCCCCGCTGCCGCCCACGCCGCCCCCGGCGCCGCCGCTCGTGGTGGTGTTCAAGGGAATGCCGACCGCAAGGGGATCCACGATCATGCCGGACCCCGGGTCCTCGTTGAGCGGGCCGTTAACCGCAACATTCATGGTGAGCGTCATGCCATCGCTGGAAATCGTCACCTGATTCGTGATGTCGGTCCACCCGGACTTCGTCACCTTGTAGATCCGGGTCCCCGCCGGCAACGCCGTCGGGAATGTCAGAGTGACACCGACTGTGCCGGTGACCGGCTGCGTTGGGCTGCCCACCGTGTAGGTAATGACGCCGTAACGGTAGAAATCGAACCCGGCCGGGCGGGCGGCCGGCGAATAGCCGGCTGCCCTAAGATCCGTATCGCTCGGACTCAGCTGGGAGTTCAGCGTCACCGGCGGGGTGGTACCCGAACCGTCGACGGCAACGGTCACCGCCCCGTGCGGGGTCACTACCGCTCCCGAGCAGGGCACGTCGACGCCGGACGGACCCCCGTTCACGTTGCCGGTCAGGTACAGGGTGTAGGGGATATTGATGAACGGTCCACTCGGGACGATTGCGGAGTAGACCAAGGTATAGGGATGGCCGTAGACGCCGTCCCACTGGAATGTGGCGGGGGCGCCGCTGCCCATGGGAATCGCCGGCGTCGTGTTCCATGCCACCGTCCAGCCGCTCAGATCCAGGTGTCCGTTGCCATAGTCCGTGACCGGCTTGACCGTATACTCGTAGCCCGGCGCGCTAAAGAAGCTCCAGGTGTTGTCGATCGGCGTGTTGCTGACGCCCGGCAGACCGGCATAGCCCTGGGTCACGCCGATCTCGATGGGATGGCTTTGCGAAATGGTGGTGAATAGTTGCTTCCCGGGAGAGACTTCCATGGCGAATTTCGATCCCGGACAAATCGTCAGGTTATCTCCGGTCGCCGCGCTCAGCACAGGATTGATTCCGCCGGTGGTCGAGAAGTTGATGGCGGGGGGGGCTGTCAACGGATCGCCCTCGGCATCGGTGGCCCCGGCGTTGAACGTCACCGTATACGTCGTGCTCTTGTTCAGTCCACTCACCGGGTAGACGAAGGCCATGTCGTCCGTGGTCGTCGGCGTTCCGACGGTGACGCCGCCCGACACGGAAGGGAAGCTTGCGACCGTCGACGGATTCATCGGTTCGTTGAAATTCACGGTGATCGTCGAGGTGCTGGGCGAGATGCTGGTGTTTGCCTGCGGCGTCGTCGCGGTCATGGCGGGCACGAGAGCGGCGGTCACCGTCTCCGTAGGGGGCGCTACAACCGAATCGCCCGAGGCGGTCGTCGCCTGAGCGGCATTGAAGCTCAGGGTATAGCTCTGTCCGGGCTGCAGGCCGGAGAGCGGGAACGTATAGGTCAGACCGTCCGCGCTGGTGGGCGCGCCGACCGACGGCGAACCGGTCCCGGTGGTGGCGATCGAGACAAACCCGGCCGCACTCGTGACCTTTTCGCTAAACGTGACGGAGATGGACGGATTGTTGTAGCTGACGGTGGAGCCGTCGCCGGGCGTCACGGTGGCCTTGGCCGTCGTCGTCGCGGCAGCGGTCGAAACCGTGCCGTTCAAGCTCCACACACCGGTCTGGCCATTGAATGGCCCCCCGACCACGGTCGACCGCCATGCCATCGTGTAGGCGCAAGTCGTCGCACCGTTCGAAACCGTGCAACTGGAGATGGTCCCTGTCGCCGCCCCCCCCTGGTTGAAATTGGTTCCGTTCCACGAAGCGAACCAGCCACTCATGTCCATCGAGAGGGTGCCCGCACCCGTATCGATCGTCCCGGACGGGGCTTTCCCGCCGGCAATGGTACCGGTTGGCGCGCTCACCAGATTTTCGGCGGACTGGGCCGTAAAGGTATAGACAGGGGTTCCGAAGTACTTGAAGTTGGTGAGCGTTTGCGCCGGGTTCGGCTCCGCCGAAGCATTGGCGGTGCCTCCCTGGTAGCCACCCGTCACGATCGGCTCACCCGGGCCCGCGGTGATCGCAGGATTCACCGTCGGGGACCCCGTCAAATAGAAGCTGCCCCCGGTGACCGTCAGATTCGTCACGTTCAATACCGCCGCCTGAGACGTCAGGACGACGCTCCCGAAGATCGCGCCGAGCGCGAGGCTTAATGCTTTTTCTCTCATCATCTCTTCTCCATCCTATGAGTGCAGCGCGTCCGGGCCCTACCGACGGCGACCTCACCGTCGTCGCGAACCGCGCTACTGCCGGGGGCGTTTACGTCCTAGCCGATCGCCTACCCGATGAGGGTGTTGCGGGCCGGGTCATGCCAACGCTTCTGTGGGGCAACGCTTAGCCGCGTCAAATGCTCGAATCCGGGTCTAGAATTTAAGCCCATACGCGATCTCCCACTCGTTCTGAAACATCTCCGCCACCGCAGTCACAGGTGTTGAGTTTTCGAAAAGAAGGGTTGCGGTTTGGCGCTTCTTCTTCGCATAGACCCATGCAAAAGACACCGACGAGTCGGCCCCCATGAAGGAACGCCCCAGCTGATAGGTAGCGCCCAGTGTGTAGTGCGTTTCAACGATGCCCGGGGCAAGAAGATTGAACAGCAACTGGCTGTCCGGAATTGGGCTCTTGCCATAGTTATAGCCGGCTCTTAGCGTCAGTTTCCGGTTGAAGTGATAAAGGAAACCGAGCTTGTAGACGGTCTGGTTCTGCCAACCGAACCCCATGCCGCCATTGGCACCTAGGGATGTCGTATTAATCGTCGCACCCGAATAGAGGAGAGAGGTCGGACCCAAGTTGCCTATCGAGGGCACGTCCGAATAAAGGATGCGTTCCACATCCAGGGCTGCATCCAGCTTATTGGGAATCACCTTGACGGCAACCCCGACCGCATAGTTGGCCGGGACGTCGAAGGCCCCGCCATTGGCAAAAAGCCCCCGGTACTTGGTGAATTTCTGCATGTACTCCTTGGTGGCGTACGTCGCGCCGAGGCTGAGCCGGTCATCGAGGAAATGCCCGAGCCAGCCCACCCGTGCGCCGAGTCCCCATGCATAGTCGTGCCCCTGATTGGTGACGTTATTGGGGTATGCCGACATCGCCGTGAACGCGCTCAGCCCCTGCGCGGCAAAGCGCTGCCCCGCAGGAACCAGCGAGATTCCGAACGATTGCGAGTCCACCGGACGCCATGCGACCGTAATCGGGATGAAAAGCTGCACCAGATCGACCCCCAGCTTGCCCCCACCGTTCGGCGTGGTGGAGAAGAAGTTGGTGCTGTACGTCGTGTCCATGCCGCCGTTCCCCACCGCAGCGACCCCGAAGGACCACCGGTGGTTGTAGGCGAAAGAAACGCCCATCCCTGGGACCAGATAGGTGTTGGAGCCGCTCTTGACGCACTCCGCGCCGCCACTGCCGTTAGGACTCCCGTCGTTGAGACCGACTTCCCCCGCGCAACGGCGCGGGTCGAAGACGCCGACACCGACGTCGAATCGGGTGCCGACGTCACTCAAGTTTGCTGGATTCGCCGCGGCCGAAATGGAATTCTGGGGGTACGCCACCGCCGCCCCTCCCATCCCGTCCGCCGCTGTCCCATACCCGATGGCGAAATAACCGTTCGTTGCAAAGGCCGCCGGGGCGGCGAGCCAGGCACCCAACCCTACGAGCGCCCAGTAACGGGGTTTCCACATAACCGCGTCTCCCTTCATTCAGGAAAATGATTGCTCCAGCTGGGCAGCCCAATCGCCTGCCCGCCCATGTTTTGCGTTGTCTTGGCCGTCAAACAGTGCGCTGCCGCAGGCCGCGCCGTTGCCTTGAACGGTGTCACGGCAACGGAGGACCGGCGCGCCACACTGCGGTGAGGCGCTAACGACGGGCTAACGTGTTTCGGGTTAAATGAACAGGCACACGTCGGATGTCTGCGCCGTCGGCAGGAACGACGCGGCACCCACGTAGTCGGATACCTCCGGGATGAATTCGGATCGATCGAAACCGAACAGGTCGACCGTCATCTGGCAGGCAACGAATTTGACGTCTGCCTCAATGCACAGCGTCCGCAATTCCGCGATGTCGGCGACGCCGACGTTGCCGATGGTTTTCTTCATCAACGTGGTCGCCAATGCCTCATAACCGGGGATCGCCGCCTGGACGATATTCGGAATGTTCCAGTTGATGGCCCTAAACCATTTTGGCCCCATGGGCATTTTCATCGGCATGGCCGGATTGCCTAAGGGGCTGACTTGCGCATCAAAGTTCTTCTTGAGAAGGGTCAATCCATAGAAGGTGAAGAAAATCGCCGTTTCCCACCCCAGCGCCGCCGCGGTCGACGCCAGAATGAACGGCGGATAGGCCCAGTCGAGCGTGCCTTTGGTGGCGATTATGGAAAGCTTAGGGACCTTTTTCTCGTTGAGCTCTGCAAGCTTGCGCTCCAAGATTTCGTCAAGCCGCTCCTCGATGCGCGCATCCACGAGGTGCTGCACGTCAAGAGGGGTCTGGATGGTTTCGGCGCGAGTGGTCATTTAGTACGTCTCCTCGTAGGATGGATCTCTATGCGGTTAACGTTTTTTCACCATAGCACATGCTTTAGTGTGCATTAGACAATATTGGAACAACTTTCATAGGTGATTAGCGACTCGTCATGGGGTACGCTGGGACAATGCGCTCTAGGACAGCAACATTTATGCCAAGATCACTACGCCCTTGCAGTTCATGCGGTTATGAATCGTTCGCGAGCGTCCATGACATGTCATGTAAAAATTGGTGACATTTCTTGTTCTAATATTCGAATTTTATGAATTAGCAGGTTCGCCTTCGATTAGGGCACACGTTCCGCGCGCTGATGGGCAGGGGGATGGGGAGACGATTGGGGCGCAGAACGTGCGCCGTCGGACGACGCAGTCCTGTGCGATGAGCGACGACGACTAGGGACGGCAGTCGGCGAGGAGGCCAAGCATGTGTTTCGCCAGCTGTTGACGATCGTATCGGGGCGCTGCGGCAAGGCAATGCGCCCTGATGGCGCCATAGAGCCGCGGATCGTCCATGAGCCGGGTCAGGGCCGCGTCAAGAGCGGGCGCATCGCCCGAGGGGAACACGATGCCGACGTTTTCTCGCTCGACGATGCCGGCTGATTCCCCTGGGACGCCGTGCAGCAAGGGGATGCCCATCCCCATCGACTCGAAGAGTTTCGACGGGATGACGGTTGAAAAAAGCGCGGTGTCACGCAAGTGAATGATGGACACATTCAGCAGCGACCAGTAGCGGGCCACTTCCGCCTTCGGCACGGAGTCGACGAAAACGACGTTGGCCAGTTGCCTGCGCTGTGCCTCGCGGACCAAGTCCGCTTTGCGAGCACCGTCCCCCAGAAGGAGAAAACGCACGTCCCCGCGCCGCGCACGCTGGAAGCGCTCGGCCACCTCCAGCACCGTCTCCAGCCCGTGCGCCATGCCATGGGTGCCGATATAGCCGGCCACGAAACACCCTGAAAGACCGAGCGATCGCGCGAGCGCTTCGTCGCGCATCCGGGGCGTAAAGCGCGTCAGATCGACACCGTTGGTCACCACGGCGATTTTACGGCCGTCGATGCCGCGCGCCACGAGCCTGCGCTTGAACGAGTGCGTCACGGATACGATGAGGTCCGCCTTCCGGTACAGGAAGCCTTCGATCCGCTCCAGCGCGCGGAACACGGCGGAACTTCGCATCGCGCCCACCGCCTTGATCGATTCGGGCCACAGATCCCGCAGTTCGAACACGAAGGGGATGCGTTTCGCGCGACTCACCAGGTAGGCCGCGCAGGCGGTGAAAAACTGGGGCGAAGTACCGATAACGATGTCGGGTTTTATTACAAACAGGGACGCCACGGTGGCGGACGCCATGAAGCTCGCATAATCGAGGCTGCGCCTCAGGAACCCCTCGTTCGCCGTGATATAGCTCCACACGCGGATGACGCGTATGCCCTCCATGTCCTCCGACTGCCACAAGCGGTTATGGTATCCCTGGAATATTTTGCCCTTCGGGAAATTGGGCGCGCAGGTGATGATCGTGACACGATGTCCTGCCCTGACCCACTCGCGCGCATGCTCGTAGGTACGGGAAGCCGGCGCATTGACTTCCGGGGGAAAATTGTCGGTAAGAAAGAGAATGTTCACTCGCACCAGTCCAGCCTGAACAGGGCCTGCTCGCCCCTCATGTGCGTTTCGATACGCGTGGAGGGCAACGACAAGCCAAATTCCGGATGCCAATGAGCCGCCCGCACGGACACTTCGCCGCCCAGCGCTTCCCACCGCGCCATCGCCCCTGTCGTCTGGACATACCCTCCGCCAGGACGCTGAAAAACGCTGGTCTCCGGATGCAGGTACAGACGTGAGATGGCGCACTGCGCACGGCCTTCGATGCGATCGTCGATCTCGAGCCGCTGGGACTGGAGCACCCAGCGCCGGCGATGAATCGGGCGCCCCTTCAGGCGACGATAGCCATCGTGCGCCCCTTCGATGACGATACGGTCAGGCGATTGTGCCACCTCGACGTCAAAAGGATATGCGCGTCTCGCCACCCGAAACGATGCCCATACTTCGGACGAACTCTGTCCGTCGAGTTCCACCGTATTGTGTGCCGCCGTCGAACGTTCCCACTCCCGCTGCGCGCCCCCGGCATAGCATGAGGTTCCCGAATTGACGAGCAGGCGCCGGCCATTCACCGACAATTCGAAGCTCAGCACATCGGCGTGCGCGTGCCCGGGCAAGTAATCGGGCCCGACCGGCGCCACATCCGCAATCAACACGGCGCCATGCTTCTGAACCCGGACGTAACCCGACGCATTCAGCCAGGACACGCCATCGTTCGGCACCGCGACGGGCACATCAAGCCGCCGGGCATAGCGGATGAGTTCACCGGGCGGTGGGGCAATGCCCATCGCCGCATCGTTGAAGAACGACACCTCGCCGTCCGGGTGGCACATCAGGAGAAGCCAGCGCAACATGCCGGCCGCGGTGTTGCGCCAGACAGCAATTTCTTGCGCCCAACCGGCAAACGCGCCGGGACAGGCGCACGCAAGATTCACGAGATCCAACATATCTTCGAGCGCAATGGCGTGATACATGGGACTGCGCTCGAAGTGCCCGCCGTCCGGGAGAATCTGTTCCGGTACCTCGCGCACCAGAATTTCCATGCCCTGGCGCATCCAGCGATCCGCCTCCGGACCAGCAAAGAACGCCCCGGCAAAGACGAGCGCCTTGGCGTTGGCGAAGAGATGATTCCCCAGGAGATGGTACTCGAGGCGTTGCGTGAGATGGCGCGCCTGTTGCGCGAGGGAGTGCGCCGAGCCGGGCGGGAGCGTGTGGCCGCATGCGGCCCATTTCACCCAGTTGACGATTCTGAGCGACAAGGGATACGGCTCCCACCCGACGCCTTTGCCCGGCGGATTCTCGGCAATCCAGCGGGCAATTAGCCGTGCATGCGCCGCCGCCCTGCACTCGGCGTCCGCAGCATTCAGGTCGTCGAAATAGTGCAGGTTGTAAAGCCAAAGTCTGGCTCGCCCCGGTGCATTCCAGTCAATGGCGCCTTCGAGTCCATGCTCCTCGTTCAGGAACCGAAAACGCGTTGCCGAAACCATGGCTGCACGCCGCTGCGCAGGACGCGCCCAGACGCCGCGCAAGGGCCTTCGCGGCGGCGCCGGCTGCCCGTCCCGAACCGGCGCATTGAATCGCGACGACAACCGGCCCCAAATCTGGATGGGCCGCAAATATCTCAAGGTGTGATAGTAAAGGGCAGACCGCCGCCAAAGCGCATCCGCTTCCCTTTGCCGTTCGAGCGACTTGGAGTCGCCAGCCGAACTCATAAGACGCGCTCAAGCACGCTGACGATGCGCTCCCCCGTCCGGCCGTCCCAGTATTCCGGGACGCGTCCCGTCTTCCACCGCCCATCGAACACGCGATCCAGCGCCGGCTTGAGCTTCGAGGGGTCGGTGCCGATCAGCTCGTTTGTCCCCATCGTGATGGTCTCGGGGCGCTCCGTCGTGTCGCGCACCGTCAGGCAGGGCACCCCCATCACCGTGGTTTCCTCGGTGATGCCCCCGGAGTCCGTCAGCACAGCCTTCGCATGCTTGACCAGATAATTGAACTCGAAGTAAGGCTGCGGCGCGACCGGACACAGGTTCTCGGGCAACGCACCGATCGCATGCAGCGTCTTGGCGGTGCGCGGATGAACCGGAAAAACGACGGGAAGCCCTCGGGCGGCGGTGCCGATGGTGCGCAGCCATGCGCTCAGGCGTTCGGGCGCGTCGACGTTGGCCGGGCGATGCAGCGTGAGCACGAAATACCCGCCGGCGGCAAGGCCAAGTTCGTGCCAGAAGGCTGGCGCACGCAGCCGTTCCCAGTTGAAAAGGAGCGTATCGATCATGGTGTTGCCGACGAAATGGATGCGATTCTCCTGGACGCCCGAGCGGCGCAAATTAGCATTCGCCGTCTCGCTGGTCGTGAAGAAGAGATCGGTGATGGCATCGGTGACCATGCGGTTGATTTCTTCGGGCATTCTCCAGTCTCCGGAGCGAATGCCCGCCTCGACGTGGGCCACCGGCACGCACAGCTTCTGCGCGGCGATCGCGCACGCCATCGTGGACGTCACATCGCCAACGACCAGGCATAGATCGCTTCGGCTTTCCAATAAGAGAGATTCGTACCCCACCATGATGGCCGCCGCTTGACCAGCCTGCGTACCGGACCCCACCTCCAGGTTGACGTGCGGCTCCGGGATGCCCAGTTGGGCAAAGAAATCCCCCGACATGCGGGCGTCGTAATGCTGGCCCGTATGCACCAGGCGATAGCCCAGGCGATGGTCCGGTCCACGGGCCTCGAGCGCACGGATGATCGACGCAATCTTCATGAAATTCGGCCGAGCCCCGGCGATGATGTCGATCCTTGTCATGCTTCCCTCATAACCAGAACGATGGCGGGCCACTGCGCAAGGTCGGCAGGCCGCCGATAAGCCGTTATTGCTCCGCGCGGGACAACTCGATGGCGATGCGACTCACCTCAAGGATTTCGTCGAAAGGGATGGGCGCGTCGATTCCGTTTCGCACCGACGCCAGGAAGGCGCCGGCACAAGCCTTCTGCCCTTTGTCCTGGCGCCACAGCCGCATGCGCGAGAAGCCTGACCAGCCAAAGCCTCGCAAAACCCTAAAATTGTCGAGTTGGAGCACCCGCCCCCCCGCGAAGACCTCGATGCGTTCCTTGGGGAAGGACTTGGGGCCATTGGCGAAGTAATGGACGGTACCGATCGACCCGTCGGCAAACCGAAGTTGCAAGGTCACGGTGTCCTGGGTCTGCGAGCTCATCCCCATGCGGCTCCAGGCGACGATCCGTTCTCCCGCGAGATGGCGCAGGAGGTCGATGAAATGGCAGGCTTCGCCGACGATCCGTCCACCGCCGGTGGCCGCGTCCTGCGTCCAGTGATCCGGCGGGATGGCGCCTGCATTCACCGTCGCAACGAACGACTTCGAGCCGGATATGCCCTCCAGCAACGCCTTCATGCGCGCCACCAGGGGGCTGAAGCGCCGATTGAAACCCACCATCACGACGCGCGCGCCGGGACCCACACCTTGCACAGCACACTCCGCCTCGATCTCCTCCAGTTCCTCCAGCGTCAGGCAGAGCGGTTTCTCCACGAACACGTGCTTGCCCGCGCGCAAGGCCGCCACGATCCAGCGGGCGTGGCTGTCGTGGCGCGTGGTGATCACGGCCGCATCGACCAGACGATCGGAGAGCGCATGAAGCGCATCCGTCGTCGTTTCCTCGAAGCCGAACTTGCGACCGGCGTGAAGCCCGCTTACCCCCGCGCTCGAGGCCACCACGCGAAGACGCGCGCCGGCCGCCTTGAATGCCGGAATAAGGGCGGCGGTCGCATAGTTTCCCGAGCCGACGAAGGCGAGCGAGGGAGCGCTTCCCTGCGCGGGAGAAATAACGGTCACGCCGGCCAGAGGCACGGTTTGTCGCCTGACATCCGCATCCGGGCGGCTTTGCGTGTCGGGATACTGCAGCAGAATCCCCAGGGAGAATTCCTGCCCGCCCACCAGTTCATACGCCTTGACCGCCTCCTCGATGGCAAACCGGTGGGAGATCAAAGGTTTCACGTCAAGGCGCCCGTCGGCCATCATGTCCAGGACGGCTTCTAAGTTGCGACCTTCGGTCCAGCGGACGAAGCCGACCGGATAATCCTGTCCCTTCTCCTCGTAGTTGGGGTCATAGCGCCCCGGCCCGTAAGAGCAGGACACCTGGAAAGTCAGTTCCTTCTCGAAAAAATCGGCGCGGGAGAGCTCGAGCCCGGTGACTCCCACCAGCACGATGCGCCCGCGCTTGCGGCACATCGTCGCCGCTTGGTGCATGGGCTCGCTGCTTTTGGTGGATGCCGTGATGATGACGGCATCCACGCCGCGCCCGCGCGAGAAGCGCTCCGCCGCAGCAAGCGGGTCTTCTCCCGCATGCAGGTCCACCACCTCTGCACCGAATGCGCGCGCCAGCCCGAGCTTGCGCGGGTCGAAGTCCAGCCCCAGCACGCGGCAGCCGTGCGCGCGAAGGAGCTGCACGGTCACGAGCCCGATCAGGCCGAGCCCGGTCACCACCACCGCCTCTCCCAGCGTCGGCTGCACCAGCCGAATGCCCTGCAAGGCAATGGCCGAAAGCACCGTGAAGGCAGCCTCGTCGTCGCTCACGCCCTTCGGCACCCGCGCGCACAGATTTTGCGGGACCCGGACCGCTTCGGCGTGCTTGCCGTTGGAAACGACCCGATCGCCCGTCCGCAACGACGCCACGCCGCCGCCGACATCCATGATCCGCCCGACGTTGCAATAACCCAAAGGCAACGGCTGGTCCAGTTTGTTGAATACCGCCTCGACGGTCGGCATGAGGCCGTCGGTTCTGATCTTGTCCAGGACCATGCGCACCTTGTCCGGCTGCTGCCTGGCCTTATCGATCCAGTTCGCCTTGCCGAACTCCACCAGCATCCGTTCCGTGCCGGCCGATACCAGGGTGCGCGACGACCGAATGAGCACCTGCCCGCGCGCCGCTCCCGGACAGGGCACTTCCGCCACTTCCGTCGCGCCGGTCCTAAGGCTCTGCAAGATTTGCTTCAAGTATCCTCCCGCTCGAACAGCGCAGCCGATGGGGCGTATGTCGGAGAACGTCGACTGTAGACTTCTGCACGCGCCCGCCGCGATCCTTCCCGTTATAGATGATTTTTCTTGTTTTCTCCGTGATCGCACCTGGGCGACAGCCGGCTCCCGCCCGACACGCGAGCATGGAAAACGGGCCACACGGGGGCCGGTTAGACGGGAAAAAACCGTCGATATCTGGGTCGGCGCGGGTCGCGCACATTTTCGGAAACGCGCAGGCCGCAGGGTGCGGCAAGCCGTGTCGCGCCTCGCGCAGCAGCGTCGAATTTTTTTACAACGGCGCGCGCGCCCTACGGGCCAATACCTTTCCTATCCGCGGATTAGACCATCGGGCCCGGTTCTTGCTGTCCCCGTCTACGCGCGCCGCGGGAGGCGCTGCGCTTCCAAACACATCAACTAAACGGAGAAGACAAGTCATGACAAGAAGACGGCTGGGAACGAAGAGGATCTGCACGATCGCCCTAATGTGTGCCGCAGCGGGAGGGACGGCACAGGCTCACGCATCAACCGCCATAGGCCTCGACCCGATCCTGAATTTCAATTTCAATGGCAGTTTCAGCATGTACGATTCGACCGGCGCATTGGTCGGCGGGGACAATACGCTTTCCGGAAGCATACATCTGGACACCGCAACCTTCGGCGGCACTGCGACCATGTCGGATCCATCGCCGTTTTTCGGCTCCCACTGGTACGCGCATGATATCCAAATATCGGCCACGCCCGACCTCGCCAACGGCAGTTTTTTAGCGAACTCCCACATGCTGTTCGACTGGGGACCGGCAACGACGGCGACCTCGTGCGGTGTTGCGGTCTGCGATTACAGCATCTACACCCAATTCCAGATTGCGCCTACGGTCAATTTGCACCTTGCGTCGTGGACCAGCCTGACAAGCGGCACGCCGTTCAACGTCACCACCACCGACGCGGACGGCGACGGGATTCCCGGAAACCAGATCACGTACGGTCCATTCAAGGGATTCTCGCCCGCGTTTGACGGCACCGCCACGTTTCAAGCGATAAGCCTCGGCTACATCGCGAATGACAACATACCGCCCGTCGATCCTACCCCTCTGCCAGGCACGGCGCTGCTCCTCGGGTCTGGGCTCCTGGGCATGGTGAGCGTCGCCCGCACACGCAAAGCTTCGCTGAGGCGCGCAAGCGCGTAGTCCCCAACGGGAGCGTGTCGCCATCCACAACACGCCCCAAAGGGCCCCATTTTTTTCCGCTGCGCCCCCTATGCTGCCTCGGGCGGGGCGGTCTCCCGGGCGTCCTCATCTCTCCGAGCGGCGGCTTGAACATCTTCGCTTTTGACGTCCGATTTCTCGCTTGACGCGACGACATGGCCGCGACAGATGACCTAATAGGGAGCATGTCAACAACATGCCGTCGGCTTTCTTTACACAATCGAGCGTCATCCTCTGCATCATTATATTAATACTCTCTAAATCATGCAGATAGATGGCTGGCATTTTTTTTGCTGATCGATAGCGGCCAATTTAATCCGGCATGGTTAGGACGCGCAAATGCGACTGTAAGAGTCACCACTGGAGAACAGGAGAGCGCAATGATCAGAGAATGGATGACAACGAGAAGACGTTGGGAGGCAATCGCGACGTGCAGTTTGTGCCTGTTCGCGGCCAAAGCGCATGCCTCGTCGGCGTTCGGCACCCTGCCCGTCGGGCAGGTCGATGTCGGCACTTCGGCGGTGGCCGAATGGAAACACGGGAGCCACCCGATCCTCGCCGACTGGGACATGTTTTCCGACCGCTTCGCCTCCCGTATGGAGCATCGCGAAGCGGAGCGGATCGCTTACGACACGGGCATGCCCATCGGGGATCTCGCGGAAGGCAGGTGGAGCTTGCTCAAGCGCTGGACAACATGGAGTATGCCATGCCATAGCGAAGATTGCCGAGGTGACGCCGACACGCGCACCGGAACCGCCTCGTGGCTTGCGTGGGACCTCGCGCGATGGAACGGCATGCCTGACGAGGCGCGCTTCGCATTTCGCCTGGCGCAGAGTCGATGGGAGCACCTGTCGGATGATCCGCTTGCGCGTCCCCCCATCCGATGGCTCGTCCCAGGATGGCTCAGCGGCCGGATCACCGTGGGACTTGTGAGGCTTGACCGGATTGCCGACCGATCACCTTCCGTCGACCCCGTCCCGATCCCTGAGCCGCTCACGCTATTGGGTTCAGGACTGCTTGGACTGGTCGGATTCGCGCGCAGGCGCCGCCCACGCCCTTAGGGTATCTTCCGCTGTCCGCCTGTGGGCGGACAGCACCGCTCGGGCACCCCCATCAAACAACGGCTGGCCTCTGGTTTGGCGAGCCATTCGCGTCGCCACAGGCAGGCGATCATCCTGGCGTGGGGACCGGAGGGCTCTCGACTTTCCGGCAGGCGAACACGACAAGACTGTCCCCATAGCGCGTCAACCCAAGCATTCGCATGGCCCTGCCGAACCACCCGATGGCGCCATAGAAATGGGTGTCCAGGACCTCTAGCGAATGATGGGCCAGCATGCCTTTGAAGGCAGCCTCTGTCGTGACGGTTTTGACGCACCCATAATACTTCGGAAAACCAAACAAACGGTAAGTCCATCGCTCAAGCGTCCTGTAGAGACTTTGCCCATTGGGCATCGAAACCAGCAATACGCCTCCGCGCCTTAAGGACGACGAGATGAACGCCAGGTCGTGGCCGAGCTGGCCGGAATACTCCAGCACGCTCGAGCACAACAGCAGATCCACGAGCGGCAACCCTAAGCTGGGCGCCTCTTCGAGGGTAGAATGCACAAAGCGGATATTGTCCGCGCGTTCATGCTCCGCCTTCCGTGTCGCAAGAACAAGCATCTGGTCGCTGCCGTCCAGCGCGATGACTTGGGCGGTCCTCTTTGCGGCATAGGTTGCGAAGATTCCGCTACCACAGCCCAGATCGAGCACGACATCACCGCGGGCGCTGAATCGATCGATAAGACCCGTCCACAGCGCATAACGCTCCTGAAATGCAGGACTCCCCCGGTATTTCGAGTCAAAAGCCGAAGCGATGTCCGAGTGCCACTGGATCGCGTCTCGGCTGGCAAGCGTCTTGGCGGTCATGCCCCTTTCCTCATAGGTGCGCCAGCAGCGCCTTGGCCTGTGCCGCGCCCGGAAACTGCGCGCCATCGGCAAGTGCCGCGCGCAAGTGCGCTTTGGCCATGGTTCGGTTGCCTTCATCGTAGTAGGCAAGCCCTAGGTGGTACTGGAAAATGGAGATCTTCGGCGCCGCCGCGACGGAACGCTGGAGGAGCGCAATCGCGCGCCCATACTGCCCCATCTTCACATAGACCCAGCCGAGCGTGTCCACGAAACCCGCATTGCCGCTGTTCTGGAAGGGCGCGGCGAGTGCCAGCGCTTGCCGCAGGCTTGCGGGATCCCCCTTTGCGCTGGTGAGGAGCGCGGCCAGATTATTGGCCGCCAGTGGCTCGCCTGGGAAACGCTTGAGTATGCCTTCATACGCGTGGATGGCTTGAGCGCTCTGTCCGGCCGCCCCATACGCCTGGGCAAGCGACATCGACAGCGCCGGATTGTCCGGTTGTACGCGCAAGCCTTGCTCCAGAATGGCGACCGCGTCGGTCATGCGTCCCTCGCTGGCGTCGAGCTGCGCAAGCGCCTGATAGGGTGCCGGCGTGCGCGGGCTCAAGGCCATCGCTTGGCGCAGCGCCGCCTGGGATGCCGCAAACTGCTTGTCCGCCATTTCCAGCATGCCGAGCAGTTCGTAATGGCGCGCGCTCTTCGGCGCGACGCGAATCGCCTGCGCGACGCGCGCGATGGCTTGCTGGGCATGCCCCTGCGCCAGCAGAATCCGGGTCAGCGCCGCCAGCGGTGGAAAGGCGCCGGGATCTTGCTCCAATGCGAGCGCAAAGGCCGAAAGTGCCTGATCCGCTTCCTGGCGTTGCGCATAGAAAATACCCAGCTGATAATTGCCGACGTAGGCTGCGGGGTGCGCATTCCGCCAGCCGATAAGGGCTTGCTGGGCGGCCTGGTAGTCCTTCTCGCCCATCAGCAGGGCGATCTTCTTCTGAAAAACGCCCAGATTGTCGGGTTCGTTCTTGAGGACCGCATTCAACTGATCGAGGGCGCCGGAATCGTGCTTCGTCGCCTCAAGAAAGTCGGCCATAGCGACACGAATGGCGGCATCATCAGGATAGGCCGCGAGCGCGTTGGTAAAGACAGCCCGGGCGAGTTGCGGCTCGCCGTTGGCCAGATGGGCCCTGGCCAGCAGCGTGAGGACTTCGGGTGAGTTCGGTTCCTCCTTCAAAACCGATCGGAAATCGTCTACCGCGTCCAGTGCATCGTTGTGGGCGAGCCGCATCTCGCCCTGCAGCAGGAGCGCATCGATATTGCCGGCGTCGTGCGTCAGAACCGCTTTGAGAAGTTTGTCCGCTTGCGCGCTCTTCCCTTGCGCATTCTCCAACTCGGCGAGCATGGTCGATGCCTTGAGCCCTGCCGGGCCGTCGCGGTCGGCGTGGATGACGCGCCGCAACGTCGCTTGCGCCTCGTCGGGCCTCCCCATCTGGCGTTCGAGGCTCGCCAGGGCAAAGCTCAGGTCGTAGACCTTCGGGTGCGCGCCCACCGCGCCGGCCAGCATTCGAGCCGCGGCCGGCAGGCCCTCCTGGGACCCCAGGAAGGAGGCCAGCAAGAGGTAGGGCTGCGGATCGTCAGGCGTCTGCGCGATGGCCTGCCGGAGCGTGGCCTTGGCCTGAGCCGGATGCTCCGTGCGGGCATAGAAGGCGGCGAGGGCCGCACGATACGACAGATCCTTCGGGGCGATGGCGATGGCGGCCCGGTAGGCCTGCTCGGCCTGAGCCCATTGTCCGGCGCCTCCGGCCACCAAGGCGTAATCCTCGCGCAGCGCGGCATCTTGCGGGCTCGCCTTGATGCCCTGTCCGAGCACGGCCTCGGCGCGCGGCGTATCGTGCTGTTCGCCATAGAGTTGGGCGAGCAGAACCACCGCGTCGGCTTCGGACGGATCCTCGCCCACCACCTGGGCAAGCTCCCGGATTGCGGCCGCGCCATGCCCCTGGCGCACCGCCACGGCCGCATCGAGCGTGCGTCCCGCAGGATCGCTCGGTCGCGCGCGCAAAACGGCCTTCGCGAGCTTGCCTGCGTGGGCAGCATCGCCCGCGAACAGATAGAGTTCGCCCAAATGCACCTCGGCGTCGATGTCGCCGGGGTCGAGTTCGACCGCCTTGCGGTAGTCCGCGAAGGCCAGCGACCAATTCTGCTCGGCTTGCGCGACCAGCCCCGAATAGTAGAATCCTGGCACGCTCTTGGGATCGATTTGCAGCACGTTTTCGAATTCCACCCGCGCCTTGCCATACTGGTGGCGGGCATAGAAGGCCTTGCCTCTTTTCAGATGCGCCGCTTCGCTCATTCCCCTCCCGCACCCCGCGAGCACGGCACATCCAACCAACGCAAGCACAACCCCCTTAGGCGCTAAGATCCTCATCAACTTCCCCTCCAGTATTTTTGCCATACGCATGTCCAATCCTTGCATCCGGCCGGCGGCCCCGAATGCGCGCACCGTCAGCTCGACAGCAACCACCTGGCGACCACCCCTAACAGCGTGACATAGGACACCAGGCGCAGGCAGTCCCACCGCCGCCAGATATGGTTCAAGATCAATTCGACCCCATAGAACAACACGATCACCTTGGCGACGGCAGCTCCCAAGTGAATATGGCCGGCATGCAAGGCAGGCAGGTTGGGAACCGCCAAGGCCAGGAAGATCACCAGGAAATCGAGCGGCGTGACCTGAAAGCGATCCCCGCTGGAAAAGCGGAACCCCACCAGGATCGCCGCCGCCAGCAAGGCAATATAGATGTTCTCGTACAACGCCACAGGCATCGAGCCCCCTGCCGTTTGCGGAAGATGGACCACGAGGACGCACGTGACATACAGCACCGCGCGCTCGATGGCGCCAAACGGCTTTCGCCGCTGTCTCGGATAAAGAACGAGCGAAACCGCCGCCAGGGCCGCCGCAAGCTCGCCCATGCCGGTCGAAATGGGCGCGGCCTGGGCGACGGCGAGGATGAAGTAGCCCGGGAGCGTGAAAGCGGCAAAGAAGAACGCATAATTGGATATCCGTCTTCGCTGTCCCAGCCACAGTACATTGCGCTCAAGGAAGGACACGGGCCGTGGCCCACCGAGAGGGCGGGCTCGCCAACGAGCGGTCGCCGCCCATTGGAAGAAGACGATGACACCAACGCAAAAGCCAACATAGGTTCCAACGATGAGAGAATCAGGGTCATCGCGCAGGAAGAGTGCAGCCACGACCAGCAGCGCCTGCACCACGTAGATCAGGAAGACCGCCTCGTAATGGTCAAATCCCAGGGCCAGCAACTGATGGTGAATGTGCCGTTTGTCGGGCGAGAAGGGTGATTTCCCATCGCAGATGCGCAGCACCATCACCATCAGCGTATCGAGGATCGGCAACCCCAGCAGCATCGCGGGGATGGCGGGGCTCAAGGGAGTGTCGGGCCGCTGTGTGAGCATAATGGCCAGGACCCCCGTGGAAAAGCCGAGAAACTGGCTTCCGCCGTCACCCATGAAGATGCGCGCCGGATAGGTGTTGAAGCGCAGGAAGCCCAGGATGCTGCCCATGACCGCAAGTGCCACCACCATCAGGGCATAGGCATCCACAATATAGGCGAGCGCGGCCACCGCCATCAGGCTGAGCAAGGTGGTTCCGCCCGCGAGGCCATCGAGGCCATCGGCGAGATTGATGGCGTTCGTGATCCCGACGAGCGAGAACACGGTCAAGGGGATCGAGGCATAGGGAGGCAGCCTGGATGACTCCATGAACGGCACCGAATGGATCGCCACACCACCGTAGAGGACGACGATCAGAATGGCAATCAGCTGCCCGAGAAACTTGAGCCGGTAGTCCAGGTTCTTGCGATCATCCCAGACGCCGAACATCAGGATGATCGCGGTGCCCCACAGGTAGGCACTGACCTCCCGGGATGCGGCGAGCCAGAGGGCGACTGGCAGCACGGCGCCGGCCGCCATCGCCAAGCCCCCGATGCGCGGAATCGGCCGCGTGTGGACCTTCCGCTCGTCCGGCACATCGACGAACCGCAGCCACTCCGCCGAGCGCATCAGGGGAGGGATCAACGCCATGGTGACAAACATGGCGCTGATGAAGCTGGCGAAATAAATCACCGCGTCCGCCCTAGTTCGGAATGTAGCTGGTCAAGCGCGGAACCGCGGCACGAGCAAAACTGCTCAGGATCCGGTCGGCATGGCTGGGCGCTTCGCCGGGCGAGAGTTCCGTGGTCAAACGCACCAGCGCGCCGTCCGTGCGGTTTCGCCGGAGCGCATCCCACAATAGATACCATTTCGCCAAGTATTCATTGGTAATGATCCTCCCCCGCTCCTGGAACCAGTAATACACCAGATCCTTGACATTCCCCTTGGCGATGACCAGACGATTCACGCGGAGCGGGTGCCCATTGACCCGCACCCCGCGCACATCTCTTTGCGTAAGGCTCGTAATTTCCCAGCCGCCCCCCGGAATGCAGGTGCGCGGCGAATGCGCCGACGCGCCCTTGCGCTGCGATGCGTAGTAGGCCACATAGAAATTGACCGGCTTGCGCGCCGCGCCGATATAATTGGCCAACAGGTAGTCGGTGAATTTCAGCTGTTTGATGTAGATGTCGTCCAACTGTCCGCCCCGCCCTTGCCAGCCCGGAAGGCGCATGGGGAAGGTCGAAAAATCCTTTCGTTTCGGTGTGACTTCGGCTCGCTTGGGGAGCACAGTGGTGGCCAGGGCAACGAGAGCAAGAAGCCCCAACGCGACCAAATAGGAGGTCGGCAGCCGTCGGACGTGGGCACGCCGCACGCGGTCCGAGCGCGGCCCCTCCAGCCCAAATACTTCAGCCAAATGGCGCCTGTCTTTGCCCATGCGGGCCATGACCCACATTTCCCCCACCAGAAGCGCCGTGCAGATCATGAAGATCACCCAGCCCTCGAACAGATGGAGGAAACCCTCGGCCATCGCGCGGCCCCACCAGTCGACCGTCACACCCACCAAACCGATCCGGAAGCTGTTCATCAACACCGTCATGGGCACGGTGGAGGCGAACACCAACGCTCGTTTCCAGAAGGGCGCCTGAAACAGGTAAGCTGCCACGAACCCCAGAGTCATCAGCGGAAACAGGTAACGCAACCCGCTGCAGGCGTCGACGACCTGCAATTTCAGGCTCCCGAGATCGATGACGTTGCCAGCAAGGTAGACACTGTCCCCGAACGCCCGAATGAAGTCCACGCCCAACCGCGAGGACAACAGCTCGAGCTGCTCGGAAAGATTGTTGTAAAGAAAATTCGGCAACGGAATCATCAGGCCCAGGATCAGCACCGGGATACCGATCACCCGAAAGGCCCGCGGGCCCATGAAAGCCAGCGTTACGCCGGCCAGAACGACGAGAAAGGCATACTGCACCAAAATGTAAAGGGCGGAGAGCTGTCCTGCGGCATAGAGCAGGGCGCCCAGCAACACCACCGCGACCCCTGCCCAGGAACCGTCGAACGGCAGGCGCGCCAGTCGATCCGAGCGCTGCCAGACGAGGAAAAGCGCAATCAATGGAATCAATGGACCATAACTATATTCGGCATGGGCCGGACTGAACCACCATTGCGCCATCACCGCGAGTCCGGTATGGAAGACGGTCGCGAGAAGAACGGCCGCGACGGCTATTGAAGCCCAGGCTGCGACTGACAGCTTCCAAAGGCGGGGTTCGTGTCCGCTGACCGCATCCATGCATCAACCTCAAGCAGTTTTGATAAGTGGTTGCCGGCCCTACAATGCCGCTACGCATACCGCCTTGCGGGAATATCTCTTTCCCTGGTATGCGACAGGCGGCAGCGCTCGTCTTCACGAGGTCCGGGGGGCGGCTCGACTAAGAAGACGACTGGCGCCCTGGGCGCGGCATCGTGTCCTTCCAGGACATGCGGAAACACCGCTCGATGACCCCATAGCGCCCGGTGCCGACACTGCCGCACCTGCACACGCTTTCTGGTGAACCGACCCTTGCGGCCTGACGAGGACCTGCATGGACGCCAGCGCCCAGCCGGTGCTCATCCATACCGGCGGTGCGGAAGCCTCTGCGCGCGGCATCGGCGCACCCCATCCTCATTGCCGAAGAAATCAAGGCAGCCCCTTCCCAATGACTCGCCCGGATCGCGCCGATATCGTCATGCGTGGCGCCTTGCCGGGCGCCGCCTAAGGCAATAGGCAGCGGCACTTTGTCCCATAAATAGGGCGCTTTTTCATCCATCATAGGAGACTTTCACGAAATTTAAAGGCGGTCACGTCTCTTCCCCAATGGGATACGAAGCGTTTGCCGCGTCACAGCCGACGGCAGCATCCTAAATATTCCCCTAATTTGCCGTTGGAATTCTTCAGGAGGCTTTTGGGCCGCTGCGTTTCGCATTGCGACACGACCCGTGCCAGTGCATGGCGGCAACGCGCACGATCGGTATGACGATGCGGGCAAGGAGACCCCATGCGCCGTGGCGCAGGATCCTAAGATGACGCGATGCGCCCGCCCGAAAGCGGACCTATCGACGACCGGGCCCGGACATCATTGGGTCTTCGGCGCCTCGCGGGCCACGCGGGATAGGAAAGCAAAAGTCTCTTTCGCGCACCGCGTCCACGAGTAACCCTTCGCATACTCACTGCCACAGCGGGCCAGCCACTCCCGTCTCGTGCGGTTGCGCACCAGCTCGCGCAAGGCGGTGGTCATGCTGCCCTGGTCTTCGGGATTGAAATAAACGCCCGCATCGCGCAACACTTCGGGCATCGGCCCGAAATCCGAACAGGCGATCGGGGCGCCGCAGGCCATCGCTTCCAGCAAGATGATCGGGAGATTCTCGCAGGTCGAGGCGAAGATCACGCAGTCTGCTTGTGCTGCATAGGCCGGAAGGCCATCGTAGGTCACCGCGCCGTGGTAGCGAACGAAACGGCGCTCCGGATCGAAACGCCGCATCGTTTTCATGAGCTTGCGCAATGCCGGGGGGTAGGAGGGGCCGACCAGATCCAGATGCACGGGCAGACCTTCATTGCGCAGACGCGCGACCGCCTCGACGACGCGCCATTGGTGCTTGTACATGTCGACGATCGAGACATACAAAAACTTCAATGGACGATCGAACGAATAGGCCTCGAGACCTCGCTGCGGCTTGGGAGAAGAAAAGAACTTCGCGCCGATGCCATGGGGGATGACGGCGGCCCGCGCGATGGTCCCAACCTCGCCTTCGACCCGGGCTTGCGCATAGCGCGTCAGGAAGATCACGCCATCGGCACGCCTGAAGGTCCGGGCCTGCGTCAGCCGCAGGATCGCGAGACGCACCGTCACCCGCGAAAGGCCAAAGCGCAGGAGTTCCCGGCCCTCGAACGGCAGCAGGTTCTGGGACATGGTCACGACCGGAATGGGGCTTTTGGCGCAGGCGCCGCCGGGGACGAACAGGATGTCGCACCGCTGCGCCGCAAGTCTCGGGAGCACGCGCCGCTGCCAATAAATGCGGCGAGCGAGGGGTCCTTCCAGATCGCCCACATGGGCATGCTCGATCCATGCTCTGGAAGGCAGGCGGCTCAAGGTCGCGCGTGAACCCCAGACCACGACCTTCTCGAACCCGGCCTCACCTGGATCGGCCGCATGCAAAAGTTCCGCGAGGTGCGTGAGGCCTCCTCCGGCCCGAATGTTCGAGGCATCGATCCCCAATATCATGGCATGCCCCGCGGGACCCGGCCCGCTAGGCATCGACCCATGACCCATCCGTCTCATAGCCCAGTCTAATCAGATTGTGGCCGGCATACTGATGAAACAGTTCGCGCGCCTCTTTCGAAAACTTGTTCTTCCAGTCCCCGGCCGTTCCCTTTCTCAGGAAGCTCCCTTTGACCTCCGTGCCGGCGCGCCTGCCGGCCATTGCCTGAAAAGAAAACCGCGCCTTCGCGCCTTCGAGCCTCGCGAGGTCGGGCGCGCGGCCCGTGACTTGCTCGATCGGTCCCTTGAGCGCCGCCGCTGCGTCTTCGAGGAGATGTTCGTACTTGACCATCACGGCGTGGCGTCGGCCGACCCATGAGTCAATGAATTCGTTCCAATTGAAATGAAACAGCTTCCGATTTTCGACGGTGAACAGGTATTCGATCACGCGGGGCAGGTTGGATTCCACATCCTCGTAGTCGCGAAATGGATTGTGCTTGCGCGCCCGCTCGACCAGAAAGGGGGAATTCTTTTCGTTGTGAAAGAACATGTGGTAGTACGCCGACACCATCACGTCCCGCCCGTCGCGAACCACGCAAAACACGTTCCTCATCAGGGGCGAATAGAGGCTGTGGCAGTGCATGATGCAACTTTCCAGCTTGGGTGCGCAGTTGCGCGGGAACGGCACGTCGAAATAATGGGCCAGCATCTGCCCGACCCATGTGCCGCCGGACTTCGGATATTCGGTCACGATGTAAAGCGGCAAGACTTGGGACAACATATTCTTCATGGCCATGCGCTGAAGCGCGTCCATCTTGATGGCGAAACGAGGCCGATGATCCACTGTTTTCTCCCTTCTCCAATATCGCCTATGATCCTCCGGGGGCTGTGCACCTCCCGCGCGTGAAAGCGGCTCCCTCGACCGATGCGAAACGGTCAGACGAGAGGGGCCGACAAGACTCTTTCGTAGAGTTCGCCATATCGGCGCGCCACACTCGCCACGCCGAAGCGTTGACGAATAGCATTTGTCGCCGCTTCCGTGGGGTAACGTCGTTCCTCGGCAAAGCGCCTCAAGCGCCGGCAGAGGGCGTCTGCATCGTCCACAGGCACCCAATAGGCGACGGGAGCCCCTAGTTCCTTGAGCGACGGGATATCCGAGAAGATGCACGGCAGTCCGGTCCCGACCGCTTCGATACCCGCCAGAGGCAATCCTTCCCAGCGGCTCGCCATGACAAAACAGTCGGCGGCGACAAGCCAGTCGGGGACATCGGACCGAACACCGTGAAACAGAATGCTCGGGTCGCCTGCCGCCAACGATTCCAGCTCACCGCGCAGATCTCCGTCGCCGATGAGGTGCAGCGTGCCTTGCGCTTCCCCCAAGTGCGAGCGCTGCCAAGCCCTGATCAGGACGTCGTGCGCCTTCGGGGCGCTAGCGGCCTGACCGCCCCGGTGAGCATCCATGCGTCCGACCGACAGGTAGTGCAAACGCTCCACATCCAGCCCCAGCGCATGCTTTCGGGCCTGGGAACCGCGCATGTCCCGCATCGGCCACGCGAAACGAACGCCATTGAGAATCGTCGCAATCTCCCCGGTCACCAGCGTGCGGCATGACGTCGCGGCTTCGTGTCCGCACCCGATCGTGACCGCCGCCCGGTTGCCGCGCAACGCCAGGCGCTTATCCCAGCGCCCATTCAACGTCGTGCTGTGGACCGTCCTCACGATGCGGGGCGCCACGCCATACATCATCCGCATCAGGTAATGCGTGAGGTCCGTATTGGCCGTGTGCAAGTGCACAAGAGAAGGCTTGAGGCGACGAATTTCTCTCCCGTACCAGAACACGGTTCTCAGGCCGAGACGAGCGCTCGGCCCGGTGGCAAAGCAGACGCCGTGCGCCTCAAGCTGCTTGGCCATGGCCTGGCCTACCGGGTCGGTTCTGGAACTGAGCACAATCAAGCGCACCGCCGCACCCTGCTGCTTGAGCTCGCACAGGAGATCGACCACGAAGCGCTCGGCGCCTCCGGTGCACAACGCGCCGATGACATGCGCGATGACGTGCCTTTCCGCAACATGCCTCATGGCGGCGGCACCTCCGTGACATCCTCAGGCCAGTAAGCCGCTTGGGCGGCAGAGCGTCCGCCGCCCAGCAGTTTTGCGGACAACAGGAAGACGCCACCCACGGCCAAGGCGACATAGGCGGAATACATGAAGGGCACGGCCGCAATCGCGGTCGCCCCCCGCACCAGCATGTAACCGTGCCAAGTGTAAAATGGCAGCAGCAGTCCCAGGAGCTCCGGTCGCCCCAGCATCAGCCGCTCCCACGCGGAGAGGACGACACCCCAAAGGAGTCCCAAGACGACACCCGATGCACCAAATGAGACGTATGCATCGGAATACCAAAGCGCGGGAAAGTGGAAGTAGATCGGCCATCCGGCGGGGATCCCCTCCATGAGCCGCGCGATATAGACGGGCGTATCCTCGATCTTCGGCGGTTTGTACTTGAACAGACGCAGGAACGGGTTGACGAGGTTGTAGGCATATTTCGTTAGGCTGTTGTACCCCGTATGCACCCCGACCTCGTCCGTCATCTGGAACGCAATCCCCATGCCGTAAACCAGCCCGGCATCCGGCAGCCCGCGCGCGCCCGGCGCGGACATGTCCTCCGCCTTCTTGTGCATGACCACGGCGCTCACGCCGACCAGCAGAAAGAACACAACGAGACTCCGCGCCAGCAGCATCATGAAGTTTTTTCGATCGGCGAGCGTCTGGAAGTAGAAGACGATCGCCGCCGGCACGAGCGAAAGCAGCGCGAACGACCGAACATCCAGATAAACCGCGAAAACCAGGAAGGGGATCGTGGCCAGGGCCGCGCGGAGGTAGCGCCTCTGCAAGGCGCTCAGGGTAATGAAGGGGGAAGAGGCCCATAAGAACACCTGCGACCAGCTGGAGTGGTCATATTGAACGTAATTGTGGTAGCCCAGGCCCCGCATCTCCGTCCAATACGATGCCGCGCCGGCGAGCATCATCCCGAGGAACACAAGCCCGGCAACCCCAAGTCCCGGCTTGTTCCGGTCAATCTGCCAGGCCACGCGTGAGGGCTTGAGGCCCAAGATCCACCCCAGCCCTCCTTCCGCAAGGGCAAACAATCCATTGAAAACGAGCGCATAGCCGCACATGTAGCGTATGGTGCGGGCGTGGATCGTTACGACATCGTGGTGCCATCCGCGGACATGGTCGAACGGCCCGGCGAACGCTAGGCCGAGCAGAAAAATCGAGAAATAGGTGATCAGGAGCCAAATGGCGGCGATCAGCCGGCGGCTCTTGAGCGTGCGCCAAAGCCTGATCACGCTCAGCACGACATTGACGAATGCCAGGGATATCGCAACGTAGTCCATAGTCCTCACCTGCTGATCAAGACTGCATGCCGAAGATCGGTCGTCGCCTTGCAGACGGCCTGGTAGACCGCCAAATGCCCGCGCGCAAGGTCCTCCCAGGCCAAGTGTTCGGCCACGTACAAGCGGGCAGCTTCGCCCATCTGCTTCAGTCGATCGGAATCGCGGAGCAGACGTTCCAGCGTTCCAGCCAATGCCTCGGGGTCGTTCGGCCCCACGAGGGCTCCTGTCGTGCCATCGACGACCATCTCCGCCAGCGCCCCCACGCGGGTGGCCACGACAGGCTTGCCGAACGCATAGGCCATGGGAATGACGCCGCTCTGGGTGGCGGAACGATAAGGCAGGACCAGGAGGTCGGACGCCTCGAAGATGCCGCGTATCTCCGTGTCGTCGATAAAGCGGTTGATCACCGTGACGCTGCCGCTCAACGCATTAAGGGAAGATGCGGCTATGGATCCGGCGCCCGCGATGATGAGCCGGGCACGGATGCCCCTGCGTTTGAGTTCGACCATGCAAGCCAGCAGATCCTCAAGCCCCTTGTAGGGCTCGATTCTTCCGAAAAACAGCATCGTCGGGCATTCGTCAGGTGCCGGGAGTTCCGGTGCCTGCATCCGGCCGCCCGCGATGCGGCGGGTGAGCCCGCCACCGTGCGGGACCACATAGGTCGAGGCCGCCAGGGCGCCGCCATAGCGCGCCATGAGCGCCGCCGCATGGGCACTCGAGTGCACGTGCACCGCCGCACAACGGGCAAGCGCCTGCGGGATCTGCCAAGCCCGCTGGTAGCCGCCGAAGACGCGCCCCCATAGGGTCAACCGCTCTTCGTGCGGTCGCGGGTCGTGGACGGTGTAGACCACACGCACGCCCCGGGCGCGCAACGCGCCCACCAGTGCAGCCAAGCCATGGACAGGCGCCGTGATATGCACGACATCTGGCCGGAACCGGGCGCAGATCGTACGCGCCAGGCGCCGGTAGAACAATGGATTGTAGAGTTCGAGGATTTTCCGGCGGACGGCATTGGTGGACCATGCGATGGCGCGGATGCTCTGCGCGTCCGGCAGACCGGCGAGCGCCTGCCGCTCGCCCAACACGACCATCGTCGTCTGGGCATGACGGGCCGCGCCGTCCGACAGCGACTGCGCATAGTGCAACATGCCCCCTTGCGCGGAGGTGCAGAGATAGACAATCCTAAGCGGCCTTGACACGACGCCCTCCATAGACCCCTCTCACGCCGTAGTTGATCCCATGCATGAGCACGAGCAATACCGCTGCGCTACCCACCGCCCCCCCTGCACGGAGATATCCTTCAGCCCAGCGCAGAAGCAGGATGCCAGGCGCAGCGAAGGCGGCCTCGAGAAGCCCGATGGCCAGGGCGCGGCGCAAGGAAACGCCGGCGAGGCGGAGCAGCCACAGCGTCTTGATCACCAAGAACGCTCCGCACGAGACGCCCAAAAGCGCGATGGCCGCGCGGCTGCCCCAAAAAGCGCCCCCCGTCAGGGCGCCTACGATGAGGAGAAGGTATCCGATCTGCAGGGCAAGTTCTTGCCCCTGTTTTTGCAGCACGCTCACCAGGCGCGACAAGGTTTCCGAGATCAGGGAAAACATGATCCACGGCATGAGCCATTGCGCGTAGACACCGGATGTCATCCACCGGGCGCCGAACGCCATCCGGGTGACTTCCGGCAGGACGCAAGCCGCGAGGCCGAAGGTGGGCAGTGCAAACGCCAACAGGCTCTCGAATACGCGCTGGGTGACGGGCGCAAGGCTGTCGGTCCGATGGGCCTGCGCGGCCATGGCGAAAAAGACCTGCGAGGTCGATTGGCCCACGAACCGGGCCGGCACCTGCAAAACTCTCCGGCTCAGGGCGAAGAAGCCGGCCACGCCGGCCCCAAACAGCAGGGAGAGCATCAGTACGGGCAAATTGGCGGACAATGCATTGATGAGGCTCGACCAAGTCGTCAGCAGCGGGAATTTTCGGTACTTGTATGCGCTCGCTCGCAGCTTCGCGAACCCCCGTGCCCGTCCAAGGCGCAGCACCGGAGGCGGAACCAGGGGCACGAGGGCGGCGGCCGCGGCCAGTTGTCCTACCACTTGCCCAATGAGCAGCGCCGCAAGCCCGTCCCCGAGCAATCCGCCGGCCACCTGCGGCACGCACTGCCCAACGCCCTGGCAGGTCTTGGCGATCGCCGAAACCCCAAACGCCTCGCGGCGGATCGCCCAGGTCGACAGGACCGTCGCAAGTCCGGTGAGGAACAGAACACAGGGCATCAGCCAGACGAAGGGCTCGAGGCCGCGCGCATGGACAAGCGCAAACAGCCGCGCCTTGAACACCCACGCCAGCAACCCGAGCAGACTTGAGAACGCAGCGGCGCTCAGCACCGCCAGTTGCAAGACCCGCAGCGCATGCGTTTCACGGCGCGGCAGCGGAATGGCCAGTTCAAAATGAAGGGAGACGATGGTCGAAAAAAGGCCGACGAGGGCGACGAATACGGCATAGAGACCGAACGTTCCGGGGCTGTACAAACGGGTGAGGATCGGCATGCTGGCGATCACGATGCCCTGTCCGGCGATGGCGCCGCCAGTGACGAACAAGACGTGCCGAACGCGACTGGAGCGGCCGGGTGCCAGTGCTTGCAGGCTGGCTGGGCTGTTCATGGGCGGCCGTCGTCGACCGGATGGCTCCCGGCCATCGCGGGAATTTCAAAGAAACGGTAGTCCAGGGCACGAATGGAGGTGGTTGCGCAGTAGGCCGAGCCGCTTGCGGCACCGGGCAGCAGCCGCCGACGCGGCCAGGTCACGAGATGGCTGACCACGCCCACGACGTGTCTTGCGATGCACAACTGCCCGTGCCAGCGGTGCCGAGACAGGTTGCCCGCCACCAGGAGCCATGCGCCGTCCTTCCTCTTATAGGCGCTGACATACACATCCCGGGCCCCGGTCGTTGCCGGCGGCGTTTGGGCAAAATAGGGATAAAAGCTCGCCTCGGCATAGCCGAAGGCGTCCAGATCCGCGAGGGCCCGGTTCACCTCGTCCACATTGCAATGCAGCGGCCATGGCGCGACATCGTGCAGCATCAGGAGTGCCATAAGCGCACGTGTCGGTCGGCGACGCGCCGCCACCCGGGCATCGAATTCCGGCAGGAAGATCGGAATGACGCCCCATTGCCGCCCCATGAACTCGGCCCGAAACGCCGCCAAGCTCATCACATCGAGATAGTCGTCCTTGACGATTCCCCGATACTGCTCCCCGTCCACATAGGCATCCACGAAACCAAGCATCGGGATCGCCGGATTGCCCGATGCGTGAGCAATGGAGATGCTTCCGCGGCCGTTGGCCTGCAGGATTTCGTCGAGCGTGCGATAAAGCCGGCGATAGGCCAGCATAGGGTACTCGTCCTCTTCGTGCCCGTCTTTTATGTAGCCCACCCCGGCATTGGGCGCGAAGCCGCCCCACGGCATCGTATTGTCGTAATAGAGACCGCGCAGGTCGAAATCCTTTACGAATTGGGCGGTCTTCCATTCGATGAACCGGCGCCATCCGGCTGCACGCGGCGACATCAAGGCAATACTGTCCCCGTAGGCCCGCACATCGGCCGGGGCCGACTGCACGTTGTTCATGAACCATGCGTTCTTGAAGAACGGCCATTCCGGGCTTCCCGTCGACAGGAAGGTCGGGCACACGTAGGGCACGGGATCGAGCCCCGCCGCTCGCAGCCTCGCCAGACGCACGCGGAAGCGGGCGGGGTCGCTGGCCTCGGGATAGCCGTAATACTTCATCGAATTGGCCGTCGGCGTCGGCCAAAGAATGGTGACATTCGCACCGCGCGCCGGCGCAATGCGCAGCTTGCGCCACCCGGAAGGCAAGGGCTTGACCGGAGTCGCCTCGAGGCCGATCGCAAAATGCCAGTGGTTGGGCAGGTGTTGGGCCGACGATTTGAGGGTGAGACGCAAGGTCACGACACCCGACCTTCGCACGATCTGGAGGGCATCGTCGCGACTCGCGTTCGGCCACTGGGCGCCCGTTTCGGCGAACCAGAACAAGCCGACATCGTTGTCGCCGAGCCAGTAGAACGGGATGAACCGGCTTTGATCCACCACCCCTGCGCCTGCGGGCACCCGTCCCGAATTCGCATACCCGCGGGGGTTCCATTTGGAGCGCAGGATCGCATGCGCTTCGGCCAGCGGGATATTGAGCACCAGTCGCCCGATGTCCTTCCCCACGCCCGTCGCGGAGAGTTCGATGCGTGCAAGGCCGTCGAATGCGACCGTCGTCGACACATCGATGCGCACCGGTGCCGGGCCACCCGAATACGACAAAATCTGCGTCGCCCTGACCCGGTTTCCCTCACGAACGATACGGACCGCCCCGGCCTGGACCGGGGCTGGCCGGCCGTCGATGGTCGCCCGCAGAGAGACAGGCGAGGCCAGCAGGCGACGCCCCAGGGAGACGATCTGCGTGGGCAGCGCGCTCGGGCCGAAACGGTAGGTGCGTCCCCACACGCGAACCGTGCCTCGGACGATGCTCGGGGCGGTCCACGGACGAGGAATCCGGCGATCCAGCAAGGCCTCTTCGTCGGGCCAGCGCATGACAGGAACGGTGAGAGTGCGGCGCAAGGTCGCCACGTGGCGGCCCCTGTCGTAGACCCACGCCACGATGTCGTAGGTTCCCGCAGAAGGCCACGGCATGCGCATGCGCAACTGTGACCGAATGAACGGGCGCAGGGCCACCCCCGCCGGAAGATGGGCCCCGTGCCGCACCAGGGCGACGCGCGCGGCGATTCCTCGGCGCTGCCCGGCCGCTTGGTCCGCGATCTCGAGGTCAAGCGTCTTGTGCGCATCGTCGACGTCATAATGAAGCGCGAATGCACGGGCACCCGTCGCGGGCGGCTGGTAGATTCCCTCGAAGTGGCGCGCAACTTGCGCCGGGGTCAGTGCAACGTCGTAGACGCGCACCTCATCGATCAGCGTCGTACTGAATCTCGGCCTGCCCCAGGCCAGATCGCCCAGGCTGAAGGAAGGTCCCAGACTTTTTGGGAGCTGGCACGGCACGGGTCTATGCGTCGTGGGCACGCCGTCGACGTAGAGCATGACCCCGCGGGGAGACCACGTTCCGACGACGAAATGCCATTTGCCGGGCGTCCAGTTGACGACCGCGGCACTCGAGAAATACGGGCCCCGAGCAAGATCGGCGGTGCTCAGCATCAGCAACTCGGCGTTCTGGTAATACTTGTAGAGATACAAGGCCCCCTGGCCCCGGGCATCGAAGAAGACATGGAACCAGCCATCCGTACTCCGCCAGTCGACCGGCTTGACCCACATCTCGATCGACCCTTCGCGGGCGTTCAGGATGCCGGCCGTCGGATAGTTGAGATGCCCCGAAAGCGGCCCGATCTTGAGTGCCTGACCGACCTTTCCCGGAACCAGCGCGGGCGATAGCCCAACGACCGTCGCCTTCACCGTGCCGCGCGCGCCTTGACCATCGAATCCGCGATCAAAGGACAAATACAGGGTCGGGCTGGGGTCGGCAAGGGCCTGCGCCGCCTGAAACCAGAGGATGGCAAGCAGAACGACGGCGAACCCGCGCGCATACCTATCGCCGCCACGCCACATCCTGTGCCCCCCCTGATGACTGCCCCACGATCCGGTAGAACGAATCCCTCGTGTCAAGGACGTCGATTCGCTTCGTGCCAAGCGAAACAGCGAACACGCCAACCCGGCGATAAGGGCCAATGCCCGAGTCGGCCCCGTAGATCCCATAGAACCCGGGCGGCAGCGTTTGCACGTCGATGGCCCAGTAGCGCCCGTCGCGGTAGATCGCATGGCCGCCGTAAGGTCTTGCCAGCGGCTCGCCGATGAACACCCCCTGGCCGGGCATGGCCACGCTCTTCCAGTACGCCTCGATCAAGGTCTCGCCGCGCAAGTAGCGACTGATGACGACCGCCGGGTCTGGAAATTTCCCCGGAAAGTCGCACGGCTCGACGACGGTGCCATAGCTGCCCGTGGCCCCGGCCTGCAGCCATCTAAGGGCGCTCATCTGGCTGCTGTCCACCAGCACGCCGCCGTAAGACGTCAGGTGGTCCGCGATCGCTCCCGGAAGATAGTCATTGCTCTCGATCATGGGCACGCGCGCCAACCCGGTGAAGTAGAAAAGCACGTCTTTTCTGTCCTCGATGGCATTGGCCCGCACATGGACGAGATGCACGAGCGGGCGCATGCGGCGGACCAGCGGGGAAAATTCGACGGCACGCACATCACGTGCGCGGTCGTCCGTGTCGACGAGGTAACCGGTCCCCGCCGGGTGTGTCCCATCCGAGGCCACGCCCCGGTCGATCAGCGCTTTGACGGCGTCGAAGCTCGCGCCCGCAAGCATCATGGTGGGTCGCCATCCGAAATCCCGGTAGGGACGGGCACTGTCGGACTTGAAGTAGGGATCAAAGCGGGTCAGCTTGCAGCCGGTGGCGCAGAAGCGGCGGTCATACCCGGCCGCAAACGCCGTCGTGATCGACATGCAGCCCACCCGGTAAGGCAGCGTCCAGGTCAGCGCGAAGGCCTGCACGTCCCGCGGCGTATGGGCATCGACATACGCCTTGAGGGCCATGAACTGTGCCGGCCGCATCACCGCCTTCCCCGGCGGGAAACGCACATGGATCACGTTCTGGGGCGGAATCCGGCGAACCTTGGCGTAGTAGCGCCCGATACGAACGCTGAGCGGATCGGCATCGTTGACGATGACCGCGAGGTCCCGCGCGGTCAGACAGGTCTTCGGGAAGAAGACTGTCGGCTGGGCATCGGCATGGGCCGCGGCCAGGCCGCCCGACAGCATCCAGCCCATGAGGAACAGCCCACACCGCCACACGGCGAGCGGTCCTTGCCGCAAAACAAGCGCCATGCGGACCATCCCTACGGCCGGGCGCCCGCCAAGGCGTTCGTCTCGCCGATGCGGGCGGGCGCCTCGCACAAAGGGAAAAGTCCGCTCTTGAGCTTGTCTTTCGCCACCAGATGAATGAGATCGGCATCGATGCCCGGGCGCTGCTCGGCGAATCCGTAAACCAAAGCCGTGTCGCACAGCAAATTGATGAGACGCGGGACGCCTTGGCTATACCCGTACGTTGCGGCGATCGCCGCATCGTCGAACATGGCGGGGTCGCCGCCCACCAAGCCCAGCCGGTGGCGGATGTATGTCGCGGTCTCTTCAGCGTCCAAGGCCTCGAGATGGTAGTCGACGGCAATGCGCTGCGCGAATTGCAGCAGATCCGGCCGCCGCAGCATCTCGCGCAGCTGGATCTGCCCCACCAGAATCACCTGGAGCACGAGCCCTTGGTCCGCATTCACGTTCGAGAGCATGCGAAGCTCTTCGAGGGTCTCAGGCAGCATATTTTGCGCCTCATCGACGATGAGCAGCGCCCGGTGCCCGCGGGCCGACTGCGCCGCAAGAAAGTCGAGAAACGTATGGAGCATTTCCGTGCTGTCGCGGCGGCGATAGTCGAGCCGAAAGGCAAACAGGATGCGCGGGAGCAGCTCGGCATAGCTGCGTGGCGTATGCGAAACGAGCCCCACCGCCGTACCGGGCGCGACCTGCGCGAGCAGATGGCGGACCAGCGTGGTCTTGCCGGTCCCGATCCCGCCCGTGATCACGTTGAAGCCCACCTGATTCATGAGCCCGTATTCGAGGAGATCCATGCCCATGCGGTGCTTCCTGCTGAAATACAGAAAACTCGGATCCGGATGGATGGAAAAGGGCTTTTCGCGAAATCCGTAGAACACCTCGTACATGGATCACCCCCTTTGCAGCAGGCGGCTGAAGAGTCCCCGTTTCGGCTTGGCCGGCTCGGGCATGGAATCCCGGGACTTGTTGAGCACGGTGCCGATGAGTCGAGAGCCCAGCAGCTGCGCGGCTTGCGCCACCTTTTCGGCGGGCGTCTTCCCCTCTTCGACCACGAGCAGCGCGCAGTCGCTCAGGGGGGCGAAGGCCAAGGCGTCGGCCGCGCTGAGCACCGGCGGCAGGTCGAAAATCACGATCCTGGACGGATAACGGTGCTTGAGCTCGTCCACCAGTGCCGCCATCCGGGGCGAACCCAGCATCTCCGAAGAGTGCAAGAGGCGTTCACCGGCGGGCAGCCAGACGAAGTGATCGATGCCCGGATGGATCAAAAGCCCCTCCAGCGCCGCATCCTTGGTCAGATAATGGCTCAATCCCGCGGGGCTGCGAAGGCCGAAATAGTCGTGCGCGCGCGGGGTGCGCAGGTTGGCGTCCACCAGGAGCACCGTGTGCGCAACTTCCATCGCCAGGCTGATCGCCAAGTTGATGGCCACGAGCGTGGAACCCTCACCTTCGCTCGGGCTCGTGACCGCAAGCACGTTGGCCCCCAGCTCGCGCATCCGCTTGAGCACCTGCGTGCGCAGGATCTTGTAGGCATCCGCATAAGGCCCAGGGCCGTATCCGGCAATGACCCGCCGCTCCCTCAGGACGGAAGGCGCAACGGCCACCTTGCGCGTCTGGGTGTAGACAATGGTGCCCACTTCCTCCGCCCGGTGCGCGTGGGGGGGAGTAACGGCACCGAGCACTGAAGGATGGGCTTGATGTTCGCTTCTCACTCGCCTAAGGGCTTCCGTAATGTGTTCCATAGACTGACTCCCACTCAGGGCATGAAGGCGCCAACGTGGCGCAGGGCAGAGAACCAGAGGACATCGAGGGGCATGACGAGGAATTGCACCACCACCAGGAGCGCAACCAACCCCGTGATGCCGGAGACCATGAGGGCACGGCGCGCGCGCCGGCCACGCATGAGGTCTTCATCGTTGAGCGCATAGGGCACCACCGACAGCACCGGCGCGCGTGCGACCATGGCGAGCACCTGGGAGCCCCGAACCGAGCGGTCGATGCTTTCCAGCACGCCGGCATACCCCAGTCCGGCGCCGATGGACAGGACTGTCCCCAAGAGACAGATCGCCAGCCGGTTCGGGCTATGAGGCTTCTGCGGATACTCCGGCGGATCGATGAGCGAGAAACGCTCTCCTTCCGAGTTCTGCTCCAGCGTCTGCGCGATCCGGGCCGAGAGTTCCTTGTTCTTGATCTTCTGGTATTCCAGCAGCGAGTTGTCATGGTCGCGGCTCAAATCCTCGTACTCGCGCTCCACTTGCGGCGTGTCCTCGATGCGTGTCTCGAGGGAGGTCATGCGGCTCTGCAATTGGGTCCGGAGCGCGAGCGCGGCTTTGAGCCGTGTTTCGACCCCGTCGCGCTGAGCGGCGAGCGCCAAATAGGCGGGATTCTCCGGCGTGGCCTCGGGCATGGCCGGCGCATTTTGCGTGGACTGCTGCAAGGCTCTGAGCGCCGCAATCGACTTCTTCAGGCGGATGATCTCGGGGTAATCGTCCGAGTATTTCTGGCGTGCCTTGGCGAGATCGGTTTCGAGCCGCATCAGCTCCTTGGCCTCGTTCGCGGCACTTTCGCCCACGCCCACGTCCTTCTTGAGCGCTACGATCTCCCGACGCAATTTCACCACGCCGGGATAATCCGGGGCGTAAATGGCCGCCTCGGTCGCATACTCGGTTTCCAGGGCTTTCAGTTGGTCGGCGGGTCCTAGCACCCGCTCGCCGCTCTTGGTCACGATCGGGAGATCCGGATTGATCTGGGCGAGCTGGCTGTCGAGATAGAATTTCTGCTGTTGGAGTCCGTTGATGCGCTGCTCGACGTCCATGAGCTCGGTGTCGGTGCGGTCGCGCATCTCGTAATTGAGCTGCGTGAGTTCGGGCAGCGAGCCCATATGGGCCGCCTTGAAGGCTGCGAGCTTCGCCTCGATTTTGGAGATATGGGCACCCAGCCGCCGCGCCTGGGTGGCTAGGAAGGCCGTCGTGCGGCTCGCATCACGCTCACGCGACTTGAGATTGTCACTGAGAAACAGCGACACCAGTTCGTTGTCTACCCGTTGCGCGTCGGAAGGCGTCTGGCCGTCGTAGGACAAGGTGAAGGCAATAGTCGCCTTGACGGGTTGCAAACTCTGCGGATCCACGACGTTCGCATTGATGAGATGGAGGTGGATGTCCTTGCGCATGCGGTGCAGGACTTCGCCCGTGGTCTGCGTCCGGCGCTGGCGTGCATAGAGGTTGTACTTTCGGATGATGGCCATCAGGTTGGCACGCGTCATCACGCGCTGACTGATTTCCTGGATGCGCTGCGTCGCAAAACTAGTCACCGTCGAGCGCACGAGATCCGGCGGGATCTGCTGCTCCTCGATCAGGATAGTCGCGCTTGAGCGGTAGGTAGGCGGCCACAACAGGGCAATCGCGACGGTGAGGGCGAGAAGCATGCCAGAAACCGCAAAGATCTGCGGCTTGCGGCGCCGGAAAACCGCCAGATAGGCGGCGAAGTCCTTTTGCTGTTCTGGCATCGTTCTTATATCCTCTTGAGCGCGTGACACGTGAAACTGCTTGCAAAGACCATGACCTCGCGGGGCCCGCTTCTCGCCAGGGCGCCCCCCGGTTCAGCGAGAGACCGACAGCTGCGGCCACCGATAGATGAGCATGGCATAGACCCGGTTATCGCTGCTCGCCTTGCTCGCCAAATCGTATTTGGAACGGGCATAGCTGTACCCGGTGCTCAGCGTCCACTCGCGCGTGAGCTTCCAGCTCATGCTCGGGTTGACAAAACTGTACCGGTTGTCGTTGGCGTTCAGGGTCCCATCGAGAAAGCGCGTCCGGTAGGTCGCGACCGACACTCGCGCCGCCCATGTCTGTGACAGATGATGCGTCCAGTCGAGCCCCAGGCGGTCGGTCTGCACGAGCGCGCCCAGTCCGCTGGGCGTAATGGCACGGCTAAGCGACAGCGCGAGGGACGCGCTTTGCCAATGACGCTTGAGATTCCCGTTGAAGGTATAGCCGCTCGAGTCGGCGGACTGCGACGAGGTCAACGATGCGACCGGGATACAAATCGCCACCCCTTGCGCCACCACGATCGCGCACAACTCGGTATTCGCCAGCACCGTGGTGTGCGTGCGGCGTGCGCCGACGGCCACATCGCCTTCCAGCGTCGGCGAGAAGTGGTAACGGTAGCCCGCCTGCAGCCCATAGGTGCGCGCCTTGTACTGGGTCGGGCGCGTGCGGTATTGGTCGTAGTACGCGTTCAAGCTCGCCACACCCCTTTGCGAGAGGTCGTACTGCACGCCCAGGATCCCGTTCTGGTCGCTGTAATTGACGAGATTTGTGCCCGCCGCATCACTGTAATCGGCCTTGGAAACGTCATAGGCCGCCGTGACGAGCCAGCGCGGCGTCAGATGAAACGACCAGGTCGGATTGATCTCGCTCAAGGTCCGCTGCGCGCGCAGCTCGACGAGCCCGGTGGTCGCGAGTTCGGACTCCAGGGTGGAGTCTCGCGTGTAGTTGACGTTCACGCCAAATTGGCTTCGTTGGGTGTTCGTAGCCATATCCAAGGCGAACAGGCGATCGTTGCTGTCCAGGTTGGGCTCGGAATACCGATTCGCATCGAGCCGGGCACTGCCCGTCACGCTCAGCGTCTGGGTCTGTCCGGTGAAACTGACCGACGGCGAGATCACCGTCGACCAAATCGAAGCATGAGGCGCGGTGGTCAGCAGCAGGTTGCTGTCGTATTGTCCGGTCGCACTGACGGACGGATTCATTGACCATTGCGCCGCGTGCGCAAGCAGCGCGTTTCCCCACCCCAGCAGCGCGCACAGCCCCCACCCTGCAATTTTCCGCTTCACGCCCACCTCGAACATCCATCTTGTCTGGCCATCTTGGGTACCCCGGCTCGGAAGGCAAGCCGCCCTCGCCGGGCCGCTGTCAGCCTGCTAGTCGCATTCACTGCCAAGCTGGCATTTAGGGAACGACGACCACGTCCCCGGGTTCAAGCTGGATGTCCTGGGCAAGATCATTCCCCTTTTCCATGTCGGCATAATGGAAGGAGAACACGCGGCTTTGGCGCCCATCCTGACGGATGACCTTGATGTCGTTATCAGCGGCATAGGGGGTGAGCCCTCCGGCCATGCTCAAGGCCTGAAGCACGGTCACATATCCGCCGGTCACAAATTCTCCGGGCTTGTTCACCTGCCCGATCACATAGATGCTGTTGCCTTCGACCTTGTCCACCATGACGGTCACGACAGCGGCCGGGATGTACTTCTTGAGGCGCCGCGTGATCTCCGTCTCAAGCTGCGCAACGCTCTTGCCCGCCGCCCGCATGTCGCCCGCCAAAGGGTAGGAAATGCCCCCATCGGGACGCACCACCACCTCCTGGGGCAAATCCTTCTCGCCCCATACGGAAATGTCCAGCACATCGCCCGGGGCGAGCAAATAGCCGGCCGGAGCCCTCACCTTCGGGGCAGTGCCGGAGGGCGCGGCTGGAAACGCAGACGCGGGATGGGAAACGAAAAGAGGCAAAAGCAGCGCAAAAAGCAATGACATCCGCAGACTGTTTTTCATTACGCCACCCTAACATGTCGTAAAAATAATTATTTGGAGCGCAGTTCTATGCAAATCGGTATAGCCAATATAGTTCACGTTTTTCAATCCGCAACCGGAAAACGCACCGGCGCCAGCCCATTAGACAATTAAGATAGGCTAATAATGGCAAGCGCAGGGCCGCCGACCCGGCGAAGCAAGACACGCGGCCGTGGACAGGCGAGTGAAAGATGCGTTAACGACGTAGGTTTCGCATCCCGGTTCGCGGGCGGCCGACTATTAGGGTTGCATGAAACGGGTCATGCGCGCCGCCATGAGGGACGTAGGGTTTTTATTAGGGTTGGACGACAGACCATAGGAGGGTGCGAACCGGATCGCATTCCCTAGCGGGAAAGCACGGGTTTCAGGCGCGGATAGGGTGATTTGTCAAGGGAGCGCCGCCACCAGCCCCTGCGGCCATAAGACCTGATAGCTCCCGTTCGGCTGCCGTCTGCCCATGCGGCTTGCGAAGAAATCCAGGGCCCCGGCACGAGGCCCTTCCGGCAGCGCCACTCCCTCGAAGCGCACGCCAAGCGCCTTTGACCAGGCCCCGGTACCCGAAAGCGCCAGCGGTCCGCGCACCGTCGCAATGCGAAATCGCGCCCCTGCACCCGCAAAAACGATGCGGACGGCATAGGTGCCGAGCGTCGAGACCGGGCCAAGCGACGTGGCCACGTCGCTCAAAGTCATCTCGGCATGCCCCTTAAGCCCGCCTGAGCGGCTGAAGGATAAGGCGTCACTATGCATCCTCACTCGCGCCCTGAGGCCCGCCGGGGTCAACAGGGGCAATTGGCGCATGAGCGGGCTGCCGTCAAACGCTGCCGCCAAATGCGTGATTCGAACCATCCCGAACGCCCACGCCATTACGGCATGCGCGTCGTCGTCTGTCCCCGCAACCCAGATCGGGATCGCAAGATGCCCCTTCCACAGGCCACCCCAGCGCACCTGCCAGCGCACCCTGCCCAACGCATATTCCGCCCCCGGACCCAGTCGCAGAACGACTTCCTGGGCGCTCCCGTCCCACAGGCTGCCTTCCGTTCCGCCCAGCCGCAGGCGGCCGCCACTCGCCTTCGCCACCAGCCAGGCCCCCACGCTCGCCGGCGCGCGGGCCCCGAGAAAGCCGGCATAGCCCACGGCCATCAACAGCGCCCAAAGAATCCAGCGCCCTCGCGACGATTGCCGCGATATTCGTCGCGCACTCATTGCGCGTCGACCTCGGGCGCGGCCAACGATACGTCAACCGAGACCCACCCGGGAGGCCCTGCCGGCCTGACCTGCGCACGTTTGACCCTAATGCCGAAGCGGCGCTGGAGCCGTCCGAGCCACCGAATCCAGTCGTCGAACGGCACGGAGGCGAAGCGTACGGTCAGCGCGCCCGATCCTTCTGGGATGACGGCCCCCAGCGTCAGCCCCGCGCCCCGCGCGGATTGCGAAATCGCCGATTGCAGCTGGGCCTGGGAGATCGAGGCGACCGGGGCCGACGACTTGAGTGCAAGCACCGCTTTCTCCTCGTGCCGAACCGCTTGCGCCTGGGCCACGAGCACCGGCAGCGCGGTTCTCAGCCGCGCACGCGCCTTCACCATGGGCGCCCAGATGTAAAGATAAAGGAAGACAACCAGCACCAGCGTGCCGCCGCCCGCAAGGATTGCGCGCTCGCGGGGCAAGCGCGCGCGCCAGAACTGCTGCAAGGTCTCGTTCATAAGGGGCCTCTCGACAGCCGCAGCTGGACGTGCACGCCGCCGTCCGCTGGCTCGGCTCTCGCATGCACTCGGAATCCGCCGGCCAACAGACGGCTTCGCAGGAGGGCGGCGGCGGATTCATTGGGCACCGCAACCTCGAGGGTGAGCGTGCCCGCATGATAGCTCAGGGCGGTGAGTCGGGCGGGGGGCAATGCGCTTGCCGCGCGCGAGAGAAGCGGCAGGAAATCGCGCGGATCGAGCTGGCCATGGGCGTGCCGCAAATCGGTGAGGTTGCGGCGCATCTGCAAGACCGGGTCGACGATCGCCGTGGTCTCGGGAAATGCCCGCTTGAAACTGCCCAACATGGCGGCACGCAATCGTGTCGCCTCATGGGCCATCTTGAGCGTGTCTAGCCCTTCGCCGCCCACGGCGAGCAGCAGGACGGCCGCGGCGGCCCATAGCGCCGGGCGCAGCTGCAGAAGGCGCTCGCGGGTAAACCACGCTTCTCCGAAGACCCCCATGCTGGGGGCAAGGTTGAGCGGTGCCCCGCGCACGGGCGGGTGTTCCGCCGGGCGCACTGCGCCGGCGAGCCGCGTCGGCACCCCGAGCATCGCCTCCCACGCCAGGACATCGGGCGCGTGCCCGCTTTCGGCGCGCACCAACACCTCTCGCGGTGCCGAGCCCTGTTGAGCCGCTTCCGACAGAGCCAAGGCCAGGGCAAAGGGCGGCGCCCCGTCAGGCGCGCGGTCGAGCGCGAATCCGGACATCTCGCCCGTCCGCACGAAGCCGCCTTCCCCCTTCCATACCACCACCCACTGTCCTTGCTGGACGGGCACGCTCAACGATTCCGGGATGATGGCTTGCGGAAAAAGGCGCGCCTCCCGCAACCGGGCCGACAGTGTGTTCCAATAGGCGCGCTCGACGACGGCCACCGCGAACTCCCCGCTGGGAAGCCTGGGGCCGGGCGCGACGTGGATCGCCTCCGGATCGCACATCAGCTTCTCTTCCACCGCGAAGGGCAGCAGCTGCGCGAGCCTTCGCCCGCGCGCTTGCGGCACCCGCACGCAGGTCAACAGCACGAGACTGGCCGGCAAGACGATGGTGAGCCGATCGGCCTTCGGCATCTGGGTGAGAAGGGCTTGGCCGCGCACGGGCTCGGTGTGTCCCCGATACCACGCGTAGCCCACGGGCGCGGGCTCCGCCCCCCACGTTTCCGGCATATGGACTTGCAAGACGGACACGCCGCGTCTCCTTCCGTTTTGCTGCGGCGAGGCCTTGGCCTCGGCACGGGTTCCGATCAGGCGCATCAGCTCACCTTTTTCCACAGGATCTGCGTTCCCGAGCCGCGCGCGCGGTACAGCAGCGCTTTTTCGGTCACCCGCACCCGGTGATAGCGGATCGTCACGTGAACCAAAAAATATTGGCTGTTGACCGAGAATGTCTGGTCGCGCACGCCTGCAAGCTGACCGGCCGTGAGCTGCCCGGTAAAGTCCGCCTGGCTCTGAAAATACGCGTCCGCGCGGCGCGCCACCAGGGCCTGCGCTGCACCCAGCCCGAGCCCGGGGAAAACGGCGGCAAGCACCTCCGCAGGAGCCGTGTTCACGTTCACGGGCGTGTACCCCGGCAGCGCCGTGACGAAGGGGCGCAGGCGCGCCACGATGCCCGCATCGAAGCCTTTGATGCGATAGAGCTCATCGACATCGGTGAGCGGGCGGTGCGGATCGCGGTACGGCGGATCCTGCGCCAGATAATAGGCATCCAGCGCGCCGGAATAGGGCGGCGACACCCAGTCGGCCACCGCACCGGCCAGATCCGGGGGCAGGTCCAGCAGGACCAGCAAGCGCCGGAACGCCGCGACATCCTGCGCACTGCCGCCTCCCACACCGGCCAGATCGTTCAGGTTGAAGCGGCTTTGCGCATCCGTCACCCCCCCGGCCACGGATCCTGAGCCGACGGCGACGGGCGGCAAGGGGCGCGCCCACAGCTGCCCGAGGTCGTCGATGCCGCTTTGGCGCCCTTCCTGGGCAAGGATCGCCCCGGCCCACGCGAGGCCGGCGCGGGCGACGGCATCAGCTTGCGCCGCATCCTCAAGATTCGCCACCTGCCTCACCCACATCCGTTCGCGCCAAGCCATCGCGCCCACGGCGGCTGCCGCCAACGCCACCACCAGAAGCGCCGTCACGATCGCCAGGCCCGTCTGCCGCCGCTCGATTCGGCCTACGCGCATCGCCCTGCTCATCGCGCAAACACCCGCACCAGCCGCGCCCCGCCCGCCAGCACCACGGTCACCTTGACCGCGCGCGGCAGGTCCTCACCGGAGCGCGCGGGCCACGCGCCATGCCAGTCCCCCTCACGGTCGAGGTAGGCAAACGCCAGACTCGTCACCTGGGCGAGCATGCGCGTGACTTGCGGGCGCGTCGACGGCGCGGCGTCCAAAGCCGGCCACAACAGCCACTCGATGCGGCCGCCGCGCAGGCGGTAGCCCACGCGCTGGGGCGCGGCCATCGGGTCCTGCCGGTCGGGAAAACCCATGCGCGTGAACACGATCTCGGGCGCGCCATGGGTCCCGTCCGGTCCGCCGTATAAGGCCGGCTCGACCGTGCGGCCGTCCGGCGCGATCACCGGGCGGTCGACGGCGGCGCCGAGATCTTGTCCGAAGCGGGCAAAGAAGATCGCCACATCGCGCCACTTGCGGTCGTCCGCCAGGACATGGTCGCGCGTCGCCAGCACGGCATCAAGCCCCCGATAGGCCATCGCCGACAGGAGCGCGAAGATCGCGACGGCGACCAGGAGCTCCACCAGGGTGAACCCACCGTCCGCACGTCCGGATTCCCATCGCACAGGCCGCCGGCTCATGGCGAAGCGACCGCCGGGCCGGCGTCCGAAACGTGCGCCAAATAGCCCACCACGTGCGCCACCGCGTAATGCGGGTCGCCGGCTGCATAGACGCGGATGTCGATCCGCTCAAAACTCCGATTCGGCGTCTTGGTCACCGCCTCTTCCCACTCGAACGCCCGGCCCGCTTCGGCTTGCGTCCCATTGACCGTACCCACCGCCGGCCAGTCGCGCATCGCCTCGTGGAGCGCGAGCCGATTCTGGGCCACGAAGCCTGCCAGCAGGCGCGTGCGGGCTTCGCCCGCGGCATCCACGAGACTCAATGTGGCGCGCGAGACCGCGGCCATGGCAATCGCGAGAATGGCAAGAGCGACGATCACCTCGATCAAGGTAAACCCCCGGTGGCCTGTCCTTTCGTTACTGGCCACGAAGTCCTCCGAGGCGCACGGCGCCCCGGCCGTCGCATGCCACGGACATGCGCCGCCCGGCCAAGGCGAGGGTGAGCCGAAAGGGAAGCCCTATGCCCTGCGCCGCAAACACAATGCGGGAGTTTCCCGCAAGCGGCACGCCGTCAGCCTGCGCCGCCACGATGCGCACCCCGGGCGGCAGCTCGCGCGCACGAAAGACGCGCTCCGTGTCCAGCGTCCAGCGCCCCGTCTCGTCCTTTTGCCAGAATGCGTAGCCCGTGCCCTTGTGCGACCACCCGATGCTGCTCCCGGTAATAAGCGCCTCTTCGCGCGCCTGCTCGAGCAGGGCAGCCAAGCGGCCGGCCGAATCCTTGAGCCGGCGTGACGGATCCGGCATCAGCCGCACGGCGGCAACGCCGACCATGATCCCGACGATCGCGAGCACGACCAGGAGCTCGATCAGCGTGAACCCGAAGCCCGCCCCATGCGGCGGGCCGTCAGTGCTGCCAGGAGCCGATTTCCGCATTTTCCCCCTGCCCGCCGGGCTGTCCTTGCGGCCCATAGCTGAACACGTCGACCCGGCCGTGGACGCCGGGGTTGAGGTACAGGTAATCGTGGCCCCAGGGATCCTTCGGCAGCCGTTCCAGGTACCCTCCGGGCTTCCAGTTGGCGGGAATGGGCGGCACGGTGGGCTTGGAAACCAGCGCCTGCAAGCCCTGGTCGGTGGTGGGGTAGGTCCCGTTGTCCAGTTCGTAGAGCTTGAGGGCCTGCATGATGGTGCTGATATCGGCCCGGGCGGCGACGACACGCGCCTGCTCGGGACGGCTCATGATCTTGGGCACCACCAAGGCCGCAAGAATGCCCAGGATCACGACCACGATCATGATTTCGATCAGGGTGAAGCCGCGTTGTCGGCCGCGCGCACACATCATTCCAAAGTCTCCTTCCATTGCACCGGTGCCTGGCAAAGTCCGCTCCTCAGTGCACCAGCTGATTCATGTCAAAGATGGGCAGCAGGATCGCCAGCACGATGACCAGCACCGTCGCCCCCATCGCCAGGATCAGGGCCGGCTCGAGCAGGGTGACCAGCATGGAGATGCGCCCTTCGACTTCGAGCGCCTGTTGCGAGGCCACGCGGTCCAGCATGGCCGCCAGCTGCCCGCTCGTCTCGCCGCTGGCCACCAGGTGGATCATCATCGGCGGAAACAGCCCGCTTTGCGAGAGGGCTCGCGCAAGGCTCACCCCTTCGCGCACCTTGCGCATGGCCTCCTCGGCAGCCAACCGCATCGGCACGTTGCCCACGACCGCGGCGGCGGCATCGAGCGCGCTCAAAAGCGGCACGCCGCTACCCACCAGGATCGCAAGGCTGGCCGCGAATCGCGCGGTATTGATCGCGCGCACCATGCGTCCGAGCACGGGCAGACGCAGCGCCCGCTCGCCCGCAAACCGGCGCCAACGCGCCTCCTTCAGCGCCCGGCGCACCGCCAGCGCAGCAAGCGCGGCAAGCGCGAACAGCACCGGCCAGGCGTGCGCCAACCACTGGCTGAGCGCAATCAGCGCGCGGGTAAGCCAGGGCAGCGGCTGGCCGCTGTCCTCGAAGACGCCGGCAATTTGCGGCACCACATAAGTGAGCAGGCCTCCGACCACCAGGACCGCCACCGTCGTCACGATGGCGGGATAGACGAAGGCAAGCCCCACCTTCTGCCGCAGCCGCTGCCGGTTGTCGAGGTAGTCGGCCAGCCGCAGCATGACGGCACCCAACTGACCCGAGCGTTCGCCGCTGTCCACCAGCGCAAGGTAGATCGCCGGGAAGCTCCTGGGCTGCTTGGCGAGCGCCTGACCGAAGCTCAGGCCCGCCAGCACGTCGGCCCGGATGGCCGCGAGCAGCTGCCGCACGGCATGGGATTCCAGATGCTCGATGCAGGCCGTCAAGGTCTGCTCGACGGTAAGCCCGGCGTTGAGCAAGGTTGCGAGCTCGCGCGTGAGGACGTTCAGCTGCGCCGCACCGGGACCGGCGCGCCACGTTCGCGAGGCGCCTCCCGACAGGGTGTCGAGACTCACGGCGGTCAGCCCCCGCGCACGCAGGCTCAGTCGCGCCTGCCGGGGCGTGTCGGCCTCGAGCACGCCCTTCACGAGATGCCCGTCGTCCCCCACCGCTTCATATTTGAAGCCCGCCATGGCGCCCTTTCAGCCCCCCGGTTCAGGCGGCCGCCTCTTTATCCTTGAGACGTCCATGCTCTTCGGCGACGCGCAGGACTTCCTCCATGCTCGTCTCGCCACTCGCGACCCAGCGCATGCCGTCCTCGCGAAGGCCGATAAGGCCGTGGCTGCGGGCATAGGTGCGCAAGGACTCCTCCGAGTCCCGATTGTGGATCATGCGAAGCATGCCTTCATCCATGACCATGAGTTCGTAGATCCCGGTGCGTCCCCGATAGCCGGTCCCCTCGCAAGCCTCGCAGCCGACCGGGTGATAGACCACGGCAGGCACCGCCCCAGGCGCGAAGAGCGAGCGTTCGGTCGCATCCGGCGCGCGGGCGCTGCGGCAGGCCGGGCACAGCCGCCGCACGAGGCGCTGCGCCAGGACCGCCCGCAGGCTGGAGGCCAGCAGGAAAGGCTCGACCCCCATATCGGTCATCCGGGTCACCGCACCGAGCGCATCGTTGGTATGCAGCGTCGCCAGCACCAGATGCCCGGTGAGGCTCGCCTGGACTGCGATCTCGGCGGTTTCCAAATCGCGAATCTCCCCGATCATAATGACGTCCGGATCCTGGCGCAGAATCGCGCGCAGCGCCCGCGCGAAGGTCATATCGATGCGCGGATTGACCTGCGTCTGGCTGATGCCCGCAAGATCGTATTCGATCGGGTCTTCGACGGTCGCGATGTTGAGGACGGTCTCGTCGAGCCTCGAGAGCGCGGCGTACAAGGTGGTGGTTTTGCCGGAACCGGTCGGGCCGGTGACCAGAATGATGCCGTTCGGATGGTGGATCGCCTCGTCGAGGGCGGCCATCGTGCCTGCGTCCAGCCCCAGGGCGGGGAGCTCGAGGCGGCCTTGCTGCTTGTCGAGCAGCCGCAGCACGACGCGCTCGCCGTGGCCCGTGGGCAGGGTGGACACACGCACATCGACGGGGCGGCCGGCAATGCGCAGCGTGATGCGTCCGTCCTGCGGCAGCCGCTTTTCCGCGATGTCGAGTTCGGCCATCACCTTGATGCGCGACACGATCGCCGAATGGAGTGCCCGTTGCGGTTCGATCACCTCGCGCAACAGCCCGTCGACGCGGAAGCGGACGACCGAGCGCGCTTCATACGGCTCGATGTGGATGTCGGAGGCCTGCTCGCGCAGGGCCTGCGTGAACAGCGCATTGATCAGGCGAATGATCGGCGCCTCGTCCTCGACGTCGAGCAGGTCGCCCACCTTGGGCAGTTCCTGGGCCAGCTGCTGCAGGTCGAGGTCTTGCTCGATGTCGACCATGAGGCTCGCCGTCTGATGGTCAGGGCGCGAGTAGGCCTGGGCGAGCGCATCCTCGAAGCGGCCTGCGGGAACGACGCGCACCGCCAGGGGCGCCCCCAGCACACGCCGCGCCTCCGCCAGCGTTTCGGCACGCACCCCCTCGCGCGCCCAGACTTCGATCTCGCCGCCGCGCTCGCGAGCGGCGATGATGCCCTTGGTCTTGGCGACGGGATAGGGCAGCCGAACGGCGATGGCGGGATCCGGGGCATCGCGTTCCGCAGGGGTGTCGGACAGGATGCTCATGGCCTGTATCCTGGCCCGCACGCAGGCCGCGCGAATCGCCGAGTCCGCATCTGTCGCCTCTTTCAGTGACCCGCCGCCGCTGGCGCCGGTGCCTTGGACGGTTGGCCCGCCGCCGGCAGAGCCGGCGGGCTTGCGCCGAGGCCCCGGGAGGCTCCCGCAGGCCCTTGTGGAGCGATCCTGGGCATGAAGGGACCCGGCACAGTCGGCGTGGGATAGTTGGGGAGCAACACGCGGTGCGGCAAGGCCGCCGCGCCTTCCTGGCTCATGATGTAACGATAGCGCTGATCGGTGAGCGCCGCACCCGCCCCGGGGCCGCGCAGGATGATCGGCCGCAGGAAGACCATGAGATTCGTCTTGACGCGTTTTCGGGTTTCGTACCGGAACAGCCCCCCCAGAATGGGGATGCTCCCGAGGACCGGCACCTTGTCCACGGCGTTTTCCACGTCGTCCTGGATCAGCCCGCCGAGGACGATGATCTGCCCGTTGTCGACGAGGACGGTCGACTTGAGCGAGCGCTTGTTGGTGATGATCCCGGCCGGGTTCGACGTGTCCGCGATGGCGGAGACTTCCTGATAAATGGTGAGCTTCACGGCGCCGCTTTGCGTGATCTGCGGCTTGACGTCCAAGGTCAAGCCCACGTTCTTGCGCTCGATCGTCTGGAAGGGCGTGACCGTCGCCGAGGCAGCCGTGCCCGCCGCCCCATAGGCACCGGTCTGGGCATAGCTGCCGGTGATGAAGGGGACGTTCTGGCCCACGACGATCTTCGCATCGTGGTTGTCGAGGGTCAGGAGGTCGGGGGTCGAGAGGATGTTCGCGTTCGAATCCTGCTCCAGGGCGCGTGCAAGCGCCGTGAGCCCGGTCACCTCCTGCCCGCCGATGGTGAGGCGTTGCAGGAGCCCGATGTTGAGGCCCAAGGCCGGCAGTACGGCGCCGCTGGCGATGCCGGCGGACAAGTTGATGAGGTTCGCACCGCTTCCTCCCGTTGCGACCCCCGTGGAGAAATTAGTCCCGCCCACCAGGGCCGTGTTGCCGCCTTGCCCCAGCACCGACTGCCACTGGACGCCCAACTCGGCCGCCCTGTTGAGCGTGACCTCGGCAATCAGTGCCTCGACGTAGACCTCGGCCGGCCGCACATCGAGCCGGTCGATGACGGCGCGCAAGGAATTATAGACATTGTCCGGCGCCGTCACGATCAGCGAGTTGGTCGCGGCATCGGCGCGAATGACGCTGTTGCCCGCCGTCACCGGCACCGCCGCGGTGGCCGACGGGTACGGCGTCGGCGGATGCGGCGCGGCGGCGGCGCCCGGCGCCCCCGACAGGATCCCGGCCAGCGTCTTGGCAAGATCGATTGCGTTGGCGTTCTTGAGGTAGATGACATGCATGTTGCCGCCCGCGCTGGTCGGCACATCCAGCTGATAGGCCAGCCGTCGCACCTGGTCGATCATGGCGGGATCCGGGGCGCGGACGATGAGGCTGTTCGTGCGCGCATCCGGATCGATGACGAGGCTATCCGCCGCCGGAGAGATGCCGGCAGGCAGCGGGACGCCGTTAGGCAGGCGCGGCGCGCCGCCGCCGCTTCCGAGCACGGTGGAAATTTGCTGCGCAACGTCCACCGCGGAGGCGTAATGCAGCGGAATGACCGCGACATTGCTCTTGGCCGGCTGGTCCACCGCATCGATGATGGCGTCGATGCGGCGGATATTTTCTGCGTAGTCGGTGATGACCAGCGCATTGGCCGTCGGATCGGCCGCGATGGCGTTGTTGGGCGAGATGAGCGGGCGCAGCACCGGTATGAGCTGCTCCGCGGAGGCATACAGGAGGGGACGCACCTGCGTGATCACGCGGTCGCCATGGACAGGCACCGAGGCGCCCACGGTCGGGCTGAAGTTCTGCTTCGCATCGGCTTCCGGCACGATCTTGACCCCACCCGGGCCGGAGACGGCTGCAAATCCCTGCATGCGCAGGGCGGCCAGCAGCATCCGATACGCGGTGGCGCGCGAGACCGGATGCGTCGAGACGATGTCGATCGTCCCGCCGACCTTGGGATCGATGATGAAATTCTTGTGCGCCAACATGCCCACGGCTTTGATGACCGAGACGATATCGGCGTGAACGAAATTCAGCGTAACGAGCTTCGTCTCCTGTGCCCGTGCGGCCAAAGGAGAAAGACACCACAAGAGCAAGACAGCACGGCACGCGAGACGACCACCACCCCTCTTCAAACGCCCTCCCCCTTCTCTCCGCTTCCGTCAGTTCGCTCTTTGCAGGCGGCGAGCGTAGGGTCCCTGAAAGGACATGGGCGCCGCCGCCGGCCCGGGCAACTCGACGCGGGCCATTCTGCCGCCATCGTCCACCAGCACGTGGTGGGCATACACCGCCCGCAGGATCACACCCGGCGCAAGCGCGCTCCCCACCTTGACGGGTTCGGGTCCGCCGCCGAGTTTGCGGATAATCGCATAACCCGGCTGCCCATCCGACCCGGCCATGACCCCTTCAAGGTCGACGCCGACGGCCTTGGGCAACGCATTCATCCGGGCGTGCTGCGGCTTCCCGAAGAGGTGCCTCTCGGCAATGCTCCCGGCGTCCGAAGAGGCCGATGCCGGGCTCGAAGAGATCCACATGGGCGGCGCCGAAGGGGCCAAGAACACCCATGTCCAGTAGGCGGCGCGCCAACAGAACAGCACGCCGAGGCCCGCCGTCAAGAACCACACCCATGAGGGCTTGGCGGCATTCGTGAACAATCTGACCGGAGCCATTTGTATGTGTTTGAACGGGGCGCTTCTCTTTCATCCTCTTGATCGATCATAGTTCATGGCATCGGCATTGTCTACAAAGCCCCTTCGCGGCGGTGCACGGCCGATGAAATGCAGGCCTCGGCGCAGTCGCGCCTGCATTTGCGTGAAACGCGGCAAGGGCATCGAAAGCGATTAAAGTATCGCCGCGAGCGAGCCGTTATTGGACCAAGCAACGAAGATCTCATCATGACGGCCAGCGCAGTCCTCCTTGAACACACGCCGAAGTCTTCGCATCGGCCGACGTCAGCCGATGCGTAGCCCAGATCACTCCAGCTGCCCCGCATGAATCAGCCGCCGAGAAGCGCATCATCATGAGTCTTGAATAATGGTCCATAGGCGGACAACGACGCCGATCGCGGCGTGCCTTTGCCTCTTTCGCATGCTCCCCAAGTCGGTCTGGACGCCCCTTGCGCGAACCCGCCCCTCGCGCCCCCGCGCCGGGCATCCAGCGTCCGTCCATGCGCGGGTTGCGGTCCTCTCCGGGCTATTGCTCGTGGGCAGCCTGTCGGCAGCAGTGGCCTCGTGCGCCAACGTCCGCGCGCCATCCGAAGGGTACGGGGTACTCACGCCGACGGTGGCCTCCATTTGCGCCTGCGCAAAGCAGGGCATCGCGCCGAGGCGGTGCAGCGGCGTTCCGCGCAACCTGATCCGCACCGATGCGTCCGGGCGAATTCAGGTGAATGTCGCCTACTCGTGCCGGATCAACGCGCCAACCGCCGCCGCGAAGACTGCGGGTCTGCAGATCTCGGCACAAGTTCATGCTGCGCCGTTTTGTGTCATGGAGGGCTGGATCGAGCCGGCCAGGCTCGGAGCGCTGGCGCGCGTTCCGGGGATAAGAACCGTCTCGTTGCCGAATTATGCAAGAGCCCGGAACCGAAAGATACGGCGGTAGCGAACCTAAGGAAGCGAACATTATGACCCTGGCAGGCCCGGTGCGGGCCGTCATGAAGATCGCCGTGGCGGCTTGCCTTCTTGCCCTCCTGGCACCGGCCCAAACCGCCTTGGCCAGCGACTGGCAGGCGCACATTTCAACACGGCTATCGGCTGAACTGCAGAGGAAAGGCATCATCGCCTCGACCCTTGCGCCCGCCGCCAGCCGAGCCCTGTCCGTAGGCGGCGCCCGCTTCGACGCGGCGGGCGGCATCCAGGTGGACATCTCCCATCCATGCGGACAGCCCGTCGACGCAGGGGCGCTGGCCGCCGCCGGCTTTCATGTCAGCGCCACCGCATCGGCGCCTCCCTTTTGCGTCGTGGAAGGGTGGGTCGATGCGAGCGGCGTGCCGTATCTCGCGAGCCTGCCCAACGTCACGCTGATGGACCTGCCCCACTATGCACGCCTCAGGGGCGGTGCGTCCGTCTCGCCTCGAACGGGCGGCGGTGCCGCGACGATGGGGAGCACGACCCCGATCGACGGAAATGGCGTGAGCATCATGAACGCCGACCAGTACGTCTCCAGCACGGGCATCAATGGGAGCGGCGTCACCGTGGGCATCATCTCGGACGATGATACGAGCCTCGCCACCATACAAGGCCGAGGAGAACTGCCGGGCAATATCACGAACTATTGCAGCGCAGCGGATCCTTGCAGCGGAGCGGCTTTCACCAACACGAACCCGAACCCCACCGACGAAGGCACGATGATGCTCGAGGAAGTGCATGCCGTCGCCCCTGGCGCGACACTCGCCTTCTGCGGCCCTCAGACCGATGTCGAATACGTCCAGTGCCTGCAGGCATTCGCGAACGCCCACGTCAACATCGTGGCCGACGACCTTGGGTTTTTGGGCGAGGACATCATGTCCAATCAAAGCGCGTTCACCCAAGGCGTCCAGAACATCCTGCAAGGCGACTCGGCCCTCACCCTGTTCAGCGCCTCGGGCAACGACGAGGCCGGCTACTGGGAAGGCAATTACACGCCGACACAGAATACAACAGGTCCCACGCTCACGTGCAACGGGCAAACGGACACCGATGTGGAAGATTTCGGAAGCGCCGTTTTCGACTCCTACACCTTCCATAGCGACTCATGGGGCGTGTTCCTCGAATGGGATGATCCTTACTCGAGCAACGCCAGCAACTTTGACCTCTACGTCGTCGATCCCTCGAACAACGCCATCGTTGGCTGCGTGAGCGGAAGCGGCCAGACCCATCCGGTGGATGTGCTGTGGGCGAATGGGCAGTTCACTGCCGGCAAAACCTATGATATCTATATTGCCAACGACGGATCGTCGACTGGGAAATTTCTCAAGCTGGACATCATGGCCGACGGGGGGAGTTCGTTGGGCACCACCAGCACAGGAGGACTGGATTCGCCCCAGCAATTTGCGACCGGCGATCAGTCCATCGGGGCGGTGTATGGTTCCGACGGGGTCGGTTCGAGCATCGAGCCATACAGCCAGCAAGGGCCTATTGAGCTCGCGTTTTGGAATTCAAGCACGACCGTGAGCGACCCGCTGCAACAGATCGATGCACCGGCTCTCGTGGCCCCGGATGGGATCTACGTCGACAATGCGGGCACCGACTTCTCGAGCGATATGTTTTACGGGACCTCCGCGGCCACACCCAATGCCGCTGCATCGCTGGCGCTGCTCGAAGGCGCCTTCAAAAGCGTGTCCGCCAGCCAACTCATGGGATACCTGGAGCAAGGTGCCTATCCGCTCAGTCCCCCATGGAACGGCACATTCGGTTATGGACGCGTCGATGTGTGGAATGCACGCCAACAGATTTCGCTGCCCACCGTTAATCCCATCAACAACCTCACGATGACCGCCGGACAAAGCGCGAGCGCTTCGGTGATCGTCAGCGGGACAGCGCCGCTGACGATCAGCGTGTCATCGGCCAACAGCACGCTCATCCCCGCCGCGAACGTTGCGCTCTCCCCGTCCACTTGCGGGCAGTCGGGATACAGCAGCAGTTGCACGCTCACGATAACGCCCGTCTCGGGGCAAAGCGGCACCGCCAACCTCACGGTCACCGTCGCCAACAGTTCCAACGAATCGCAGGCAACAACCTTCACCGTGACCGTCGACCCGCCTGCCCCAACGGGGGGGAGCGGAGGCGGGGGCGGAGGCGGCGGGGGCGGGTGTACCCTGGGACCCGCAGAGCGTCCTGATCCGGTGCTCCCGCTCCTGGCCATCGCCGCTCTCTTCGGCCTCGCGAGACGACGCCTTCGGCCGCGCGGCAACGGCCGCGCAAAATAGCGTCATGGCGTACAGCTCAAATGGCACTCGCCGAAGCGGATGGGGCTCCGCGCATGGCGGCACCATGACATCGTCGGCAAACGGCCCGTCGCGGTCGATGCCGGTTTCGATCAGGATGCCGGCAAAGGCGGTCACGGGCCTCATCCACACCATGCTCTGCCGCGGCAATTCAGGCATCGAGGCACGCGCGCGGCCGCCCGATCGGTCTCGTCAGACCCGTCGAACCATGGACGCCGACAGCCCTTGAGGGGGCACGGTTTC
>JAKAFK010000132.1 GCA_021817985.1 Pseudomonadota bacterium
CACCGACGCGGGGACGCCCCAAGAAGGGAACCGGGCCCACGTTGAATCAGGTTCTGACTGGATCGGGGGCGTGAATGGCAGCGGCACTTCTGCTTCGAACCCCTGATCCTCGTCCGAACGAGAGCGTCCAAGGCTACATCTTGCGGGTGTCCGAGATCAATCGGTACGACACCCCGTGGCATGTCTTGCAGCACGCCGGCTACGAGCAGGGGGAGACATTCAATGCGGCGTTTCGGGCAGACAGGCTCGCGGCCATTCTCGGGAAAGACCCTGGACTCCTTGAGCGCCATGCCTATTGGGGACGCTCAGCAGACGGGGTTTCGGAGTATCGAATCAACGGTCAGGGGATTGGGCGTGGCCTGAACTATTCCCCACTGCGATTGACTCGACCCGCAATCTGTCCGGCATGCATCGATGCCAAGGGTATGGCGGATGCGTGTTGGGATCTGGCGACTTTCGTCGCTTGCCCGACGCATGGAACCCGACTTCTCGAGCGTTGTGCGGATTGTGGCTCCGCGCTTTCCTGGTACAGGCCGGGGCTGTTGGTCTGTTCCTGTGGCGCGACCCTCGAGCGGATGCCGACCGAACGTGCATCGAGTTCCGTGGTGGCCCTGATGCATGTGATCGAGGCCAAGGTTCATGGCGTGCCCGTGGAGGTGATCGGCGAACTCGACGGATTCCCAGTCAAGGCGTTGTTGGACATGCCGTTGGAGTCGATGCTTCGCATGATCGCGATTTTCGAAAAGCTGGACGCAAATCATGCGGAACACCGCTATAACGGCGTGGAGGTCGTCGCCGATGTCCTTGCAGCCTGGCCCGCCGGCTTCCATGCTTATTTGCGGCGAATGGGTAAGGAGGGCATTGCGGCCGACGTTCAATGCGTTGGATTGCGCAAGCGCTTCTCACGCCTATACCAAGCGCTTTTCAAAGCGCCAGTTAGGTTGCAGGGCGTCGAATTTCTGCATGACGAGTTGGTGAGGTTCGGGCTTGAGAAATGGGGGGAGTCGCTGGTTGACGGCAAACTTCTCCGTGAGCAAAAGGCACAGGGCCGGTACATGTCGGCGCGCGAGTTCGCCGCTGCCATCGGCGTGATGCCCGTTAGCGCTCAGCGATGGCTCGACGATGGATCCCTTCCCGGAAAGATCATCGAACTCCAGAAGATGCGCCGCTTCGTCATCGACGGGGCGATGGCCGACGGTGTTGCCCGCGACACACGAGCACGGCTGAGGGCGCGCGAGGCAGCCAAGGCTGCCGGGCTACCGGTGAGCGTGCTTCAAGAACTGAAGCGATCTGGCCATTACAGCTTGAGTCCTCCGGTCAATCGACGGCAGGGCTTCTGGGGGGCGGACCTGGACGCGCTCCGGATGCGCCTGGTTGCCACTGTCGAACGCTGGGATCGTGCCTCCGGACTCGCCAAGGCCAGCGAAAGCGAGGCGACCATGTCGCTTGGAGAAATCCTGGGCACACGGAAATTTGGCGGCAAGCGGGCGAAGGGCATGCTGATTGCGGAGATTCTGGATGGCAAGGTGCGTCCTGTGGCCCGGACAGACGACACTCCTGCGTCAATTCGCCTCCGCGTGACGGACATCGATGCATTTCGGCTTCGATACGGTATCGATTCACGCAAGGACACCGTCACAGTCGTCGTCGCTTCTGCTTTATTGAGATGCTCGCTACACGCGGTCGACGGGCTCGTCAAGACTGGACATCTCCAGCGTAAGCTAGGCAGCAGAACCGGCATCAATCGGAGGTCGTTGGAGGATTTTCAAGAGCATTGGATTTCTGCCAACGCGCTGGGCAAAGAGTTAGGGACAAACTCGGTCGGAGCCATAGGGTTAGCCAAAGCGCACGGCGCATCGGTGCTGCTGATCCCTGTGGCCGGAAATTACGAGACCACATTCATCGCCTTGGACGACGCGCAATGGCTGAGGGATGCTGAGGCAGAAAGACGTTTGAATCGTAAAGTCGGTGCACCCGGCCCCACGTCTGCGGAGGTTCTCGCCGAACACATGGCGTCGCTTCGCAGCTATCTCGCCGCCATCCGAGACCGAGGCGAGTCGTTGCCGATGCGGGGGGGCAAGCCAAATCGGGCCGCAATTGCCAGAGCTTGTGGCTTTTCGCGCGACACTTTCTACGATCATCCGAACTTCCTCGCGATATTGGACCGAAGCGCTGTTCGCGTTGCGGTTGACGCCCTTGATTTTCACCGGCGCGCACTCGCCAGCTATCTCGAGGCACTGCGCGCGAAATGCCTTGAGGTACCGATGCGCGGTGGTAGGCCAAGGCTCGCTGCGATCGCGAGGGCATGCGGTTTTGCAAGAAATGTCTTTTACAACCACCCGGAAATGCTTGCGGCCCTTGAGGCGTTTCAGGCGCATGCCGCCACGCCAACGCGCAGGGCTTCTGCAAGCGCATACGACGGGCAGCTTCCAGCAACGACGCCGATATGCATGCCAGAGACTTCGATCCGTCTCGGCTCACCCGGAGAAATTTCTCATGGCTGGTTTTGAAAAGCGATTAGCGCGTGCTGTATTCACGAAGAAGTTGCGAAAAATTTGCCAAGCGCTCGACATCCAAGACACGCGCGAGGTTGTTTTCAAAGATCTCTTTGGGATGAACTGCTCAAGCACTGTACGCATCACGAACTTATGGATTGTCAGATCGATCTGCTCAAGGAAAAGAGACAGGCCCTGATTTCCCACGCGGTCACCAAGGGGTTGGACCCGGATGCGCCGATGAAGGATTCGGGGGTGGAGTGGCTGGGGGAGGTGCCGGAGGGGTGGAATGTAAAAGCAATAAAGTGGATTTCGCCGGTTCAACGCGGAGCGTCGCCACGTCCCATTGATGATCCCAGGTACTTTGATGATGATGGCGAATATGCATGGGTTCGAATTGCCGACGTTTCTTCGTCTGATGGAGTGCTCCTTGAAACCACCCAGCGACTATCCGACTTGGGGAACTCTCTAAGCGTCAAGCTGGAGCCGGGACAATTGTTCGTAAGCATCGCCGGTACTGTGGGGAAGCCCTGCATCACGGCAATTAAGGCTTGCATACATGACGGCTTCGTTTACTTTCCCCATCTTCCAATTAATCCGAAATTCTTATTCCGGCTATTCGAAGCGGGAACCTGCTACGCGGGCTTGGGCAAGATGGGGACGCAGTTGAATCTGAACACCGACACTATCGGCGCGATTCGGATTGCTTTGCCACCTCCGAAGGAGTTACGCGAAGTTCTCACTTTCCTCGACCTCGAAACAGCCCGGATCGACTCCCTCATCGCCGCCGCAGAAAAGGCCATCACTCTCGCACAAGAACGTCGCTCCGCCCTAATTTCTGCCGCCGTCACCGGCAAGATCGATGTGAGGGGCCTCTTGCCGAGTCATTTAGACGCAAATGCCCTGGAGACTTCATAACCGTGGCTCCAAGTGACCTCAGTGCGAACATCTGAACCGCCCCGGGTTTCGTGGAGGCTGGTTGGTTTAAGTCATGCCGTGGTGGCGGCCTGACTGGCGAGCTGCCGGTCGTAGTTTGCCTCAGCTTCTGCCGGAGGGATACCCCCAATCGGTTTGAGCAGTCGGGTGTGGTTGAACCAGTGCACCCATTGCAGGGTGGCCAGTTCGACGGCTTCCCTGGTTTTCCAGGGTCCGCGGCGGTGAATCAATTCGGCCTTATACAGCCCGTTGATGGTCTCGGCCAGGGCGTTGTCATAGGAGTCTCCTTTGCTGCCCACGGAGGGCTGGATGCCTGCCTGCGCCAAGCGTTCGGTGTACTTGACGCTGACGTATTGCACGCCTCTGTCCGAATGGTGGACCAAGGCATGGGCAGCGGGCCGACGCGCGTACAAAGCCTGCTCCAGCGCGTCCATCACGAAATCGGTCTGCATGGATGTGCTCACGCGCCAGCCCACGATGCGTCGGGCAAACACGTCGATGACGAACGCCACGTACAGCCAGCCCTGCCAGGTGCTCACATAGGTGAAGTCCGACACCCAGAGCTGGTTGGGTCGCTCGGCTTTGAACACCCGGTTGACGTGGTCCTGCGGACACGGCGTGCAAGTGTCGGGGACCGTGGTTCGCACCTTCTTGCCCCGCCGCGCACCCTGCAGCCCCAGGCGTTTCATCAGCCGCTCGACCGTGCAGCGCGCCACCCGGTTGCCCTCGCGGTTCATCTGCAACCAAACCTTGTCAGCTCCATACACCTGCCAGTTGGCGTGCCACACACGCTGGATGTCGGCAGCCAGCGCATCGTCGCGCTGAGCACGGGCGCTGCGCAACTCGGGGTTGCGATGACGCGCGGCATGGCGCCAGTAACACGACGGGGCCATCTGCAGCACTTTGCAGATGGGCTCGACCCCGTGCATGGGGCGGTGCTGGTCGATGAATCGCTTCAACTCTTCAAACGGCGGTCGAGCTCCGCCTGGGCGAAAAAAGCACTCGCCGCTTTGAGGATGTCATTGGCCCGGCGCAATTCCTTGTTCTCGCGCTCGAGTTGTTTGAGGCGTTCACGCTCGCTGCTCGTCAGGCCGTCGCGCTGGCCTGTATCGACTTCCTCGCGCTTGACCCACTCCAGCAGCGTCTGTGGCACGCAGCCAATCTTGGGGGCCATGGATTCGACTGCGGCCCACAGCGAGGGGTACTCGCCTCGGTGCTCCTGCACCATGCGTACCGCGCGCTCGCGCACTTCGGGGGAAAACTTGTTCGTCTTGTTCATGGCTCCATCTTCTCAAAGGTTGGAGCCTCCTCAAAACCCGGGGCGGTTCATTCTCCTTGCCTGTATTCAACCACTCAGCAAGGGATCCGGTTTCCAGGGGCAAGGTCAACAATC
>JAKAFK010000057.1 GCA_021817985.1 Pseudomonadota bacterium
GCCATAGTAATAAGCGGGGGGGGCGACGGCCACAGGTTGGGCGGGGACGACACCGCCGAGCACGCTGCCCAGCGTGCTGCCGAGCAAGGCGCCGAGAAACGCACCTCCGCCGTCGCCATCCGCATGTGCCGGCACCGATACCGCAGCGGCGCAGGCGAGCAGGGCGGTTGCCAGGATTCTTCTGGTTGTCATCGTAGGCTCCTCCATCAGTTGGCCTGTTGTGCATTTTAGGCCGTTTCCCGCCGCGATGGTTCGCGCATACCCATTAAATGTTGTTCACACGCTCGCCCTATGCCGCGGTGGATCGGGTCCCGCGCGTCTTATGGCGCTGCCTTCTCGAATGCCGCATCGGGCGCATCGCCGGGTGGGTCAGAAGGAGATTCGGGCCCTGATGCCGAACACGGCCTCATTCTTGATCCGCTGTCCCGGCACGTTCGGGTTCGCGACACCCCCGCCGGGGTTGAGTACGTATTGAACATCCGGCTGCAGTTCAAGCCACGGCGTCGCCTGGTACCGGTATGTGGCCTCGATGATGGTTTCGCCACTCGGCACCGGGGTGGACGTATGGCTGAAGAACGCCTGGTCGCGGGTGAGCGCCGCGGCGCGCGGGCTCACGTGGGCGTAACCCACGCCCAGACCCACGAGGTCCGCATCGCGGCCGCGAAAGGGGGCGGTCATGGTGATGCCCGCGTTGAGGCTGAAGTTGATGAAATTGCGGTCGGTAAGCGGTGTCCACATCGGCCGCAGAAAGACGTTGAGCGTGCGCGCAGGATCGTGCGGACTTCGCCAGAGCGTGCGGTCCGCGACCGCATAAAATGCATAGTCGCCGCGATGCGTCTGCGCGATGCCGGTGCTCGCCGGGCTGGCGAGCGAGTGCCCCGTGTTGTCGAATTCGAGGTCGCTGAACTTCTCCGTGTCGTACCAGAGCCCCAGCTTGTAGACGGCGGTCGGTGGTGCGGATGCGGGATCCGCCGGGGGACGCTCGGCGTACTGGAGCTCGGCGATCGCCAAGGCCCCCCCGTTCAGGGGAAAGCTCGTCCCGTGGCGGTTCTGCAACTGCGGGTGGCGGGGCTGACCGCGTACCGGACTGCCGTTGTAGAGGCCCGCCATGAGTGCCCAGGCGTGCCCGATCCTCCCCCGCAGCCGCGCGCCGAGCACTGACAGCGGGTACGCGGGTCCGCCTCCGGGAAGATCCCCCGCGGGCACCGGCGCCCATCCAAAGGTTCCGTTGAGAAACGCGGCCGCATTCTGGCTGACCATCCATTCCTGATCGACGCTTTGTTGACCCACTCTCAGATCCAGCTTGCTGGGGCCCAACGGCTGGTCGTACCAGAGCTCCCACAGGCGCGTGCTGCGATCGGCTTCGGCATTGGTCACGGCCTGCAGCACGTGCAGATCGGCGCGGCTCAGATTGCGGCCATGAATCTGCAGAAGGCTGGCGTAGAACGTGCCTGCACGCCACCCGAAGGCCTGCCTCGCGTCGACTGAGAGGGTGAGCGTCGTCAGCCCGTCATAACGGAGCTCTTTCTGGATCCCTCCGGTGATATTGCCGAAGAGTTCACTCTTCTCGGTCAGCCCCAATGACATGCCGTGGCAAGACAGCCATGGGCGAAGTCCGCCCATGTTGCCCAACAGACCGGCATCGGCGGTGGCGGCTGCGACCATGGGACCCGTGCATTCGCGCGAAGGATCCGGCGGGGAGCGCATCGGCATTCCTGATGCGGCGGCCGTCGCAGCCCACACGGTCATGGCCGCAAACGCTGGAGCTAAGAAGAAATGGCGCCAAGCGCGTGGTCTGTCGGCTGCCAGCGGGCCATCGCGATGGGCTGGAGGAATATTCAACGTCAACGGCTCCTAAAGAGGCTTTTCCAAGCCAGGTGCCCGATCCTTCCACCCTTCATGTCCGGCAGGGAAGGCGGGCTGGACGGATCGTCTGGCGTCGGCGAGCGATGCATGGCATCGTTTAAGGGTATGCGGCTTTTCGCTTGACACTGGGAGGCGATGCGTGACAGTATATCGATATTCAATAACGAAAATCGCTTTTTGTAAAACCGGTCCCATGGAACTCGTTCTCATCGGCCTTACGGCCCTGCTTGCCGCGGGGTTGACCTTGTTTTCCGGCTTTGGGCTCGGGACGATCCTGATGCCCGCGTTTGCGCTGTTCGTGCCGGTGCCTGTGGCCATCGCTGCCACCGCAGTGGTGCATTTTCTCAACAACTTGTTCAAATTGGGGTTGTTGGCGAAGAAGGCGGATTGGCGCGTCGCCGCCTTGTTCGGTCTGCCTGCGATGCTGGCCTCGGTGGTCGGCGCTCGGTTGCTCGGGCTTTTCGCTCGCGTGCCACCGCTGGCGAGCTATCGGATGGGGGGGGCGACCTTCGGGATCACCGTGCTCAATCTCACCATCGGCATCCTCGTCGTCTGTTTTGCGTTGCTTGAGCTTTGGCCGCGCTTCCGCAGGCTTGCCTTCTCCGCGCGCTGGTTGCCGACGGGAGGGCTGCTTTCGGGATTTTTCGGGGGCTTGTCGGGCAATCAGGGTGCGCTGCGGGCAGCCTTCCTCGTCAAGGCGGGCCTGTCGAAGGAATCGTTCGTGGCGACCGGGGTCGTGGTGGCGATCGCCGTCGACGCGTCGCGACTGTCGGTATACGGAACCCAGTTGTTTCGGGAGCCCCTCTCGTTTCTGCGCGGGATGGCAGAACCGGTCGCCATCGCAGTGGTTTGCGCCTTCACGGGATCGTTCGTCGGACGACGTATGCTGGGAAAAGTGACCATCAGGGCGGTCCGGCTTGCAGTCGTGGCCGCGATGTTGCTGATCGGCACCGGGTTGGCCATGGGCGTGGTCTGACCCGTCGTTCACGCGAGGCGGGTGGGTGAAGGGCAATCCCACGGGCAATGATGCTGGGCGCACACGCGCCCATGCGCGAGCCTGCCCAAGATCGATGCGACGGGAACAACCGGGTGATGTGGTACGAAAGGCTCTTGTCCGCTGCCGAGCGCAGCCCCTATGATCGGCCGTGTCAAACCCGTCAGAAAACAACCCCTTGGGCTGCCACGCTGCGATCAATGACCTGCAGGGGGCTCAAGGATGCGGGCACCGGGCCGGTTGCTGTGTTTGAGTGCGTGCCTGTGCACAGGTGATCCCCCATGACGGACAAGGACCTTTACGTCGGCCTGATTCGCTTGCATGTGCTGCACCATGCGGCAGTCGAACCCATTTTCGGCCTGGGCATCATCGAGGAATTGCGCCGTCATGGGTATGAATTGAGCGCCGGGACGCTGTATCCGCTGCTGCATGGCCTGGAAAAAAAGGGCTACCTCGCCTCCCACAGTGAACGCAATGGACGGCGCGCTCGTCGCGTCTACGCCATTACCGACGCGGGGCGCAAGGAACTGGCCGCGGCCAAACTGAAGGTCAAGGAACTCTTCGGCGAGTTGTTCGAGGATGACTCGACCCACACGGCTCCAGAGGCTTAACGTGACGATGATTGCCGCCCCCTCCCTCGACGCGCCGGCCAGGCAAGCGTCAGCGCAATCCCCGAGCGCGGGGAGCAGCACCCGTCAGGCGGCGATCGTCGCGTTGCGCGCTGCCTTGTCCCAGGCGATTGTCGGCCAGGATCTCCTTCTCGACCGGATGGTCATCGCCTTGCTCACCGGGGGGCACCTGCTTGTCGAGGGGGTTCCCGGGCTTGCCAAGACCTCCGCGATCAAGGCGCTGGCGCAGGCCGTGCATGCGACCTTCCAGCGCGTGCAGTTCACGCCGGACCTGTTGCCGGGCGACCTGACGGGCAGCGACGTGTACATGCCTGCCGAAGGAAAAAGCCGGTTTGTCGCGGGCCCCTTGTTCCACGACATCATTTTGGCCGACGAAATCAACCGGACCCCCGCGAAGGTACAGTCGGCGCTCCTCGAGGCCATGCAGGAACGGCAGATCACCGTGGGTGGGCAAACCTATATGCTGCCGGGGATGTTCTTTGTCATGGCGACGCAAAATCCGCTCGAACACTCCGGGACCTACCCCTTGCCGGAGGCCCAGCTGGATCGTTTTCTTTTGCACGTGGTGCTTGACTATCCCAGTGCCGAGCAGGAACGGATGATCCTGGACATGGATCTGGCGAAAGCGGGCGACACGCTCGCCGGGGCGGCGTCGATGCCCGTCGTTGACGCCGCTGCGGTTCTGGAGGCCAGGCAGGACGTCCGTCGCGTGCATGTCGCGGAGACCCTGCGTCAGGCCATCGTCGATCTCGTACGCGCCACGCGCCACCCCGAGAGCCGCAAGGCGTCCCTCAAAAGCATGGTCGGGGCCGGCGCGTCGCCTCGCGCGGCATTGGCGCTGGCGCACGCTGCCCAGGCCCTGGCCTATCTGCGGGGGCGCGATTACGTGATCCCGGACGACCTCATCGCTTTGGCGCCGGATGTGCTCCGGCACCGCATCGTCCTCGATCTGGAAGCGGAATTGCGAGGCCTGACCGCCGATGCGCTGGTTCAGGACCTGCTGCACGCGAGCGTGTTTTTCTGATCGGTGCCGGGATGTTCATGGCCTGGTGGAACAGGTGCGTGACCGGCGGCGCGGCAGCATGGCGCGCAATCCGGCCTGTCGGGCGCCAGACATACCCCTTGCTCGATGCGTCCGATTGGGCGGAGATCTCGCACGCGTTATCGAGTAGGGCGCCCCAAGGCCTGGCGTCCATCCAAGCGCGCACACCGAATGCCGGCGAGGGGCGCTCAAGGCTGCAAGGGCGCGGTCTCGATTATGCGGAGAGCCGCGCATACCAGGCGGGCGACGACATGCGGGCCATGCACTGGTCCTTGCTCGCCCGTACGGGAAAACCTTATGTCCGGCGCTATGAGGAAGAGCATGCCGCCCCTTGGCATGCGTTGGTCGACATTCATGGCCGCATGCGCTTCGGCACCCGCAGCCGGACCAAGGCGGCACAGGCCGCCCGCGCCGCGCTGCTCGCCGCCGGGATGCAGGCAGCTGCCGCTCCGCAATCCAGGCTGTCTTGTACGCTGTGGACCGAGCAAGGCCTTCAAGGACATTCGTTTGGCGCGGGCTTTGCCGCCGTGCGCCGCATGGCGATGTGGCTGATGGCGCAGACCATCGCCCCGCCCGAGCCCCTCGCATGGGCAGCGGATGACGCGGACGAGGAGGCCCTCGACGCCTGGGCCAGACGGATCCTGATCAACCATCCGGCGCCTTCGCGGGTCGTCCTCTGCAGCGACTTTGCCTGGTTCAACGGGCACACGCGCTCGGCATTGTGGCCCGTCGGCGCGCAGGTCGACCTGCTGGCGGTATGCATTGCCGACGCGGTTGAGGTGGCGCTGCCGGTCCTGCCCCTTGCGCATTTCAAGGACGGTGCGACGGGCATGGAAGGGTGGCTGGAGACGGACATGAACGTGCGCGAACGGTTCAGCCGGGACAGCCAGCGCCGCCGAGACGATGTCAGTGGGGGGCTGCAATCGATCCGTGCGCGGGTCGCGCCGATTCCGGCCCATGCATCGTCCAGGGACATTCGCGCCGAACTGCTGAGTCTGATGCGATGATCAATCGTTTGGCCAAATTGGCGGACATCGTTCCCCCGCAACCGGTGGCCCGGCCGGCTCTTTTCTGGTGGCACAGCCCGTTGGCCTGGCTCGCCGCCGCGGCTTTGGCCCTGGCAACGGCCGCGGCGATGGTGGCCATTCGCCGGAAGCTGCGCCGCCACGCCGCGCGCAGGCGCTTGCGCCGCCTTGCCATGCAGATCCGCGCAGGTTCCCGGACCATGGAGTTTCCCGCCGTCATGCGGCAGGTGCTGGCCGATGCCGAACGGTCCGGGGCCGCGACCCGTGTCCTGTCCTCGCGGGCGCGGCTGTACCGCGACGAACTGCTGTACAGCCGGCAGCCGACGCCCGCGCGCCTGGGCGCGTTTCTCGACGATCTGCTTCGGTGATGAACGGGCCATTTCATCAGCCATTCGGCCAGTTTGCCTGGGGGCACCCGGGGGCGTTCGCACTGTTGCCCGTCGTGCTGTGGCTGGTCTGGCAGGGCCTGCGGCGACGAGACCTGCGCCCAGAGGCCCGTTCGGATGTGACGCTTGTGCACCCCGACCTTCAAGGCGTGCTGCACAGCGTGCCACAGGGCCATCGTCCGCCGCTTCGCAGCCTGCTGGGGGCTGGTGCGTTCGCCTGCTGGGTCGCGGCACTGGCCCAGCCACAAGTCCTGGGACAGTGGATTTGGCCGCCTGCACGGGGGCGCGATGTCATCGTGGTGCTCGACACAACCCGATCCATGACCTTGAATGATCTGCGATGGAACGGACAGCCGGCGGAGCGCCTGTCGGTCGTCAAGCAGGTTTTTGCGAATTTTGTCCGCAGGAGTCCCGGCGACCGCTTTGGCATCATTGCCTTCGGCGCTCGCGCAGCGACACTGTTGCCGCCCACCTTCGACGGGGAACTCGCGGTCGAGATGCTGGGCCGCGCACACGCCAATCTGCTGGGTGACGGCGGGTGCCTGGGTGACGCGATGAGCCTCGCACTGCGACAGGTCGCGGCGCGCGGCGGCCTCAAGCCGGTGCTCGTGGTCTACTCGGACAATGGCTGGCAAAAGGTGGGACAGGTCAGCCCTGCACAGGCGACGGCACTGGCGCGCGCCTTGGGCGTGCGCGTCTTCACCGTGCAGGTCGGCGACCGGGAGGCTTCCGGCAAGCCGTATACCGTTCCGGCCTTTCAGGGGCCGCAGCCGGATCTGGCGACCATTGCCCAAGAGACCGGAGGGCGCTATTTCTACGCGGTCGACGGCAGCGCCCAGGCGCGTGCCATCCAGGCGATTGCGCGGCTCGCCCCAACCCTTCAGCCTCCGCCGCAGCGGCGCGCGGCGCAACAACTCTATCCCGGGTGCGTGATGCTCGGGCTGTTGCTGTTCGCGTCCGGACAGTTGCTGCGGCCCGGGCAAGGACGTGGGAGCGCATAGGCGTGCTGGGGCTGCCGACGACCGTGCACTGGGCCCATCCGTGGGCCTTTCTCCTCGGAACTGGGCCCCTGTGGGTGGCGGTGGTACGCCGCCGCCTGAGCCAGCGTACGCGCTTGACCCGGGCATATGCGGACGCGGCCATGCGGCCATGGGCGATGCGGCCCGGCCGCGAGACCGGCAGCAAGGTCCGGTGTTTTGCGGAAATCGTCCTTTGGTTCCTTGTTGCGGCTGCACTGGCCGGGCCTCGGCAGTTGCTCACGGTCGACGCCAAGGGCGCCGCGCATCTCGAGCACCGGGTCGAGGTCATGGTGGTGTTGAGAACCGCCGCCGCGGACCATGGGGTGGAGGCAGGGGGTGTTTCGCGCCTGGAACGGGCACGCATGGCCCTGCAGGACCTGCAGGCAAGGCTGCACGGCGAGCGGCTCGGGCTGATGATTTACGCACGCGGATGCGGACTGCTGCTGCCTGGCACGAGCGATCCCGCCCTTTTTGACGAGTATTTGAACCAGGCGAACGCTCGGTTGCTGACGGGCACCCAAGGCCCGGGGCTGCCCGGCGTGCTGGCCTTGGCGCGCACCGATCTGGGGCGCGAGCCGGGGCATTCGCGCGCCATTGTGCTGGTCGCGGGCCCGGGCGCAGTCGACGCGCTCGACACCGCAGGTCGTGATGCGCTCGCGAGGCAGGCCGATGCGCTCAAGAAATCCGGTATCCCGGTTTATGTGCTGTGGACGGGGCCCCGATCACCAGCCCATCTGCTGTCGTTCATGGCGGCTCTGACAGGGGGCAGGATTGCCAGGCTCGGCGGCCCGGAGGTCTGGTCGACGCTTTACGACCATGGCATCGCGCGCCTGCCCTCCAATCTCCCGCAAGCGGCCAGCGCTCTGGCATGGCGGGAACTGTACGGGATTCCCCTTGCGGGCGCGATGCTCCTTCTTCTGATCCTGAGCGGCGCGGGGCGAACGGTTCTGCGGCAAGGGGGCGCTGCGATCGGGATGACCGTCCTCATCGCCGGAGCGTGGACCGCGCTGCACAGCGCCTCGACGTGGGCGTCCGACTCGGGGCTGCAACGCTGGCCGGCGTGGCAAGCCTGGAAAGGCGGCCACTACGCGCGGGCTCGAATGCTTTATGCCCAGTTGCCGGGTTATGCGGGCCGAATGGGGGAAGGGGCCTGCGATTACCGCATCAAGGCCTATGCCGCGTCGTTGTCGGCGTTCCGTCGGGCCGTGCTTCTGGCCCCTGGTGACCGGGATCGCGCTTTGGCGCTCTATAACCTTGGCAACGCTGCCTTCCACCTCAAGGGGGATCTGCGCGAGGCGCTGGATGCCTACAAGGCGAGCCTGATCCTGCTTCCGCACAACCCGGCGGCGGTGCGGAACCTGAATCTGGCGCGTGCGCAGTGGGCCGAGGCTCATCCCGAGTATGAGATCGTGGGCATGATCGAGCGCCAGCCGTCGATCGCGTCGGGGGCGTTCGGCAGCGGCCCAAACCTGACCCCCGGCCGGCTGGGCGCGAAGGACAAGCCCGCGCGCTCCATAGCCTATGAAGATCAGGCATTGCGTCCCCGGGGAAGGTTACAGACGAGCGTGACGGCGGGCCCATCTCGCGCCTTGGGCATGGCATTCTCTGCGGCGGACGTTCGAGCGGCCCGGCGCGGCATGCAGTTGCTTCACGACCACAGAGCCGAGCTTCTGAAGCGGCTGCTCGACGCCGACAGCCATGCGGCCGCCGCCGCAGTGAGCCGGGTCCCGTGACGCCCCCTTGGGGTACAAGGGGTGTGCTTGCCGTCCTCGTCGTGCTGGGCGGATGGGCGACGGCGCATGCCAAGTCCCCGACGCTGAGCTGCACGGTCAAGCCGCCGCGCCCGGTATTGGGCCAGGCCGTGACCTGGGAGATTGCCGCTCGCGATCTGCCGGAAATGGCGCTGCTGAAGAGTGCCGATTTTGGCTCGGATTGGCTGTTGAAAGACCAGACTTCCGACCGCTCGTCCATGGGTCCCGGAACGTCGGCGCAGACCATAAGCGTCATTCTCTATCCGTTGAAGAGCGGAGCGGTGGTCTTGCCTTCCGTGCAGGCCGGCACCCGCCGTTGCGCGGCCCGGCGCGTGGTCGTGGCGGACCACGCGCCGGGGCAGCCCCCACAGTATGTCGCGAGCCGCATCGAGCCTGCCCGGCCGGTCGTCGGGCAGGCCGCGCGCGTGGAACTCGACGTCGGCACTGGAGGGGCGTTCGATTGGCATGCCGTCGACGCGCACGCGAGTGCGGGCGTGATGTACCCGATCTCGACCCTGTCGGCGACGACCGTCGGGCCAGATGGTGCCGCCATTCCGGTCCAACGGCAGACCTGGTCATTCACGCCATTGCGTCCCGGCGACATGAGCATCGACTTCGGGACCCTTCGGGCGACCCCGTTCGGGCAGCTTGTCGTCTACCCGGTGCCTGCATTGCACCTTCACGTGCTGGCCCTGCCGGCCTACTGGCCCGTTGGTGCACCCGTCGGGCGGGCGACGCTGGTCGAAGGGCCTGCCCCGGCGCGTTTGTCGATCGGGGGCGCCGGCGTCTTGCGCGCCACGTTGTCCGGCGTCCAGGTGAGCCGGCAGGGCTTGATCAAAATGGTGCAGAAAATTCGTGCGCCAGACGGCATCACGCTTTATCCGCCCAGGGTGGAGAGGGAGCCCGTTTCCGCGCACCAGGTGACGCCGACCTGGACCCTTGAGTTGCCCTTCCGGGTGGAACGCGCCGGTGTGGCGGCCTATCCGCGACTTCTTGTCCCGTACTTTGACCCCCCGCGCGGCGCCCCGGGTCTGGCCGTCGCGGATTGGGGGCGTGTGCATGTCGATGATCCCCGACCCGCGCGCGTGCTCAAGGCGAGCGGACTTGCCGCAAGCCTTGGCCTGCTGCTGATGCTCGGCCGCCTTGCCGTGCGCCGAATCGGGGAGCGCCGATGTCTCGCGCGGTGGCGACGCATCGTGCGCGCGGCGGATGCAGACGCCCTGGTGCGGCTTTGGCGCGAGGCCATCGCGCGCGGCGATGACCAGACGATGTCGCTGCGCGTGTGGGTGGGTGCTCAGCGGTGCGGCGGTGAGCCCCTGCGTGTCGCCGGATTGGAGGCTTTGCTGGCCTCATGTGAGCATCGCCGCTACGCGCGCGCACCGTCTTCGGCATCGGATGGCGATCCCGCATGAGCACGCCTGAGAGTAGCCTCGTCATGGTTGCCTTGGCTTTTGCCTGGCGCCTGGGAACGCACTATACCGGGGCGTGCATGGGGATGCCGCAGGCGACCGGCCGCATCGGGCTGCGGCCGGTTTTGTGGACGATGGCCTTCCTCGCATGGGTCGGAGCCACTTTCTTCAGTCACAAGGTCCGCGAGAATGTCGGACATCACATCCTGGTCGCGGACCGCCTCGGGACGGTCCCCGCGATCGCGGTCATTGCCGCGGCGTTCGTGCTCACGACTGTCTTCACGCAGCGACGCATTCCCACCTCGACGATCCAGATCCTCGTGTTCTGCATCATCGGGGCGGGCGCAGCGCTCGGTCTCGGGGTCCGCTGGGGCATGATCATCCATCTCGCCGCACTATGGATCTTGGCGCCGTTGGTGGCGTGCGGACTTGGGGTTCTCTTCACGAAGCTCTTCGATAGGATTCCGGACTTCGTGCGCAGCGGAGCTGCTGGCGCGATACTGGGCTTCGCGTTTGCATGGATCGCGAAGCCGCATTAGAGACGGCAGGAGCCTTTGCGCACCGCAACACGGGGTCTGCTCTTGGCAACCGCATTCTGGCGCTCGCCGCGGTGTTCGCGGCCGATGCTGGCCCGCGGTTCCGTCAACACCACACCTTCATTCCCAACGATCGGAACTCGGAAGCCAGGAACGCCGGATTTTTTCTGCACCCAATGAAAGAATAAGGTAATGCGGGCTGGCACGTCTCACGCTCACGCCTGAACGAGACACCCCACTTCGCTTGAGGCGGCAGGGCGTAGCCTACCCATCCGCGCCGGAGGCTGCCGCCTATAGGGCCTCGGGCACAAGGTTTTCGCGTGAGTCATCGGAAGGAATGGACGCGGCCCAGCGCACCCGGACTCGCCGCGCCGCAGCCCAGGACGATCCCGCAATGGCAAGCATGCGCCACACCGCCAGTCCCGCCGATGGACTCGAGCTCGCAGAGCTATCCTTCGGGGCCGGCGCGTCTCCGCCGCCCGATCCATCGGCTCGCCAATCCCGTTCGACTGCTCCTGTCGAGCCGCCGCCAAACGCACTGGCTGGACATGAGGCCCAAGCTGGGCAGGTTCCATCATCGGCTGGGCGTCGAAACGACCTGGATCTCCGGGACCGACCGGCTGTACTGGGTGCACTGGCGGAAGATCATCCGCGAAGCCATTCCGACTGCCGATCGCGATTCGTTGCGCGATATCCTTCTTCGCCTGCTGGTCGGCGACTTGGTGGCGCAACTGGATGGCGTGGTGCGGTTCACCGTTCCCTTTTTCCAGCAAGCGTCCGTCCCACGATTCGCACAAGGCCGTCACGATGCCTCTTAGCCGATCGGCCATTTCATTGGTCAGATGCCTGCGCCGGAATTTCGCCACGAACACGAAATGGTCACTCAGTGAGGTAGGCCCCCGGCTTTGCCGGGGGCTCACCAAGGTTTGACCTATGCGTCCGCTCGCCTCGGCCGGAACGGCGCGGCGCGCGGCATCTTCTTTTGCGACGGCGGCATGGAAAACCGGCCGGCCATGCCGAGCCTCGATAGATCGAAAGAGGGCATCGTCCGAACATCTTTTTCAAGCTGCGGATAGATGCTATTCCCGATTCTCGGAATTAGGAATTCTTCAATAGCCATAAAAATATGCAACATATTGAAAATACGTAGAATATATATTGGCATGAATCATGCTAATGGATTTGAACCGAAAGACCCTTAGGAACAGCTGCGCGCGAGGATGGGGAAAATGAGCGTCCTTAGGGGAAACGAAATATTTTGGCAGAGGTCTTGCCCAACGGGCCTATAGGGCAATGTTATTAGGGTTAGGGCGGCAGCGAGATGCAATCGGTCCAGAAGCGTGGCACGGTGTGGACCGGTGCCTCGAAAAACGCGCTCGGCGGAGCGCGCGACGCCAGGTGGCGATGTCGCCATCGATGAGAGTTCCTGATGCCGGCGGGGCGGCAGAACACTTTCGAGTGTGGCCCGCGGGGTGCGTTCGGCCCGGCGTCTGGTACCGGTGTAGCACCTTGTTCAACGCGAAATGGAGCAGCTCTATGAAAATGCGGATTGTTGTGCTCTCAGCTGTTGTTGGTTTGACGTTTGCCGCCGGCGCCTCGGCGGCCGGGAATCCGGCGGTCAGGGACATGATGGGCAATAGCGATTGCTTTGCCTGCCACGCAGTCGACCATGCGGGCGTGGGACCGTCCTTCAAGGACGTGGCCGCGCGCTATCATGGCGGAGCGGCACCGGCAGCCACGGTCGCCAAACTTGCGGAAAAGGTGATCAATGGCGGGAATGGGTCCTGGAACGCTCAGACTGGGGGAATGGCCATGACGCCGCATCCGCAGTTGAGCAAGGCGCAAGCGACGCAGATGGTCCAGTGGGTCCTGGCGCAGTAAGGGGGAGCCGCGCCGCCGTCTCGCCGGCCCGATCGCGGATGGGCGGCGCATAACGGCGAACGGCCGGCCGCTCGCCCGGGGATGGCGCGCGGCAACGCCCGCCGCCTCCTTCGTGGCTTGAGGTGCATGAAGCTTCCTGTGCCGTTGCGGTGCATGGCGTTGTCCTGGGTGGCTGGCGACGTACTGTTGCGGGCGGCGTGAGGCTAGCCAGTCGGTGCGGACCCGTGAATGGGGGCGCTGGCGGGCTTCATTGCGCCGGCTCGTTCTCGCGCCGGGGAGCACCGCGGAATTCGACGAAAATGATGCGCTTGGCCAACGGTATGAGCACCGGTGTTGCACCCAAGGATTTTCGAGAAGTCGCCATGAGAAATCGGCCTGCGCTGGTGCGGGCCTTAATGGCGCGGTTCGCGAACCCAGGTCCAGTGGCCGTGCGCCGGAAGCCGTGGGTCTCCAGAAGGGCCGCAAAGCGGCTTCGGGGGCCCGGCTTCGGGGGCCCCGATCGGCGCAAGACCTCGCCGTTGGCGCCGGTCGCGTTTCTTAAGTTTCTCAACGTGCTCTATTGCGTTGGTCGTGCGAAGACGCGCTGCCCTGGGGGCGCAAATCCCGCAAGGAAGCGCCCGCTGCAAGCGAGGGTGGTCGGGGTGGGCACGGTGGTAGGGTGCCCCCTGAAGCCGCTGGCGGCGATGGCCAGACCGAAGACGCGGCGAGCATGCCCGCCGCAATGCGAGCACATGCCGAACGGGCGGCGCAAGACGAGACGCGGAAGACAGCGTGGCGACACGGCTGCGAAGACTCCGACGGCACGAGATGGGGGAAGCGGTTCCATGCTGGGCGCCAGAGCGTGCCGGCGGGGGAGGGGGGCGCTCATTCAGGCCATGTGCAAACGGGGTGATGGGATCTGATCTGGAAACCCCGCCACGCCCAGGTGCGTAGACAGGCTCCGGAGCGCGTCAGTCGTCATCGCGAGTTCGAGGAATCTATGACCCGGAAGAAGCAAGCTTGGCAGAGTCGGTGTGGGCGAGGCACCTTGAGCCAATCGCCCGATGGCACATATGTGTTTGCGCTGCCTCGCGGCAAATCGTCCCTGGTCGATCATTGGGGACCGTTCTCCGCCCCGAGCCCATCCGCTGCATTGGCCGCCGCGGCTGATCTGGAACGAAAGCTGGCGCGGGCCGGATGGTTCAAGTTAAGCCGTCGCGGGGACGGGGGGTGGGACGAGGGGGAGATTGGTCGCTGCATTGCCATGCTCTCGAGGACGGCGATCATACCGTTGCCGCTTCGGCGCATGCTGGACGAACACTTGGCGCGCATCGGACGTGCGCAGCGTCGGCACTATCTGCGCGCCGGCGGGATGGACGTGCACGTGCGCCAACGCCGGTATGTCGAGGGCAGCCGCATCGTTTCGGAAGCAGAGATAGCGGTAGTCAAGCCCCGAGAAGATTTGGACGAGGCGGAATCACCCCTTTTCCTCAAGCTCGACGGGTTGGACGCCCTCATCAAGTTCCTCAACGCGATTCGCTCCACGATGGCGATGGACGCGGGAGACAGGGCGGAGGAGTCGGCACCGCGCGCCAGTGATGGGATTGCGCTCCTGGACAAACGGCTCGTGGCCTCGTTCGGGGAGGGTTGCAGCGCAAGGTCCGTCATCGACGGACTGGTGGCGGCACGCGATGGAGATCTTGCGGCGATCGTTCAGATGTTGGACATCGTGCGCAGCGGTGACCGGATCAAAGTGGTCATGGTCGCGAAGGATGCCGGGCACGATGAGCCCCTGATGGTGTTGCCCCAGATCGGCTCGGAAACGGCCGCCCGCATGACGGCAGACGCTTCGAAGGGCATGCCGGGAGTCCCGCTCGAGTTCGTGGACATCGTGCGGGCAATGCATTGACATGGGCCGTGGGACCGGAGGGCGGGCGCCGGATCCGGATGGCCATTCTGTCGCGTACCCGCGTCCCCGTCAGGGAGGCGGCAATGAGATCGGTCGCTGGAACCCGTGGGTCGGGGCGGCGTTCCGTCCGAGACGGTTCGGACGCCTGGACGGCGAGGGTAGCGGGGGCGTGCCGCGTTGCCTCCGAACCGTTTCGATGCGCTGCCTTTTAGGCGATCGAGCATTTCATTGGTCAGGCATTTGCGGCGGTATGTCGTCGCGAGCACGAAAGGGCAGCTCAAGCGCGAAAGTGCAGTGATGAAGATTGTGGATATTGATACTGCTCATGATGTAACCAGACTTGATTACATCGACGCCGTCCCGCATAAAATCACCGATCGCCTCTATCTGCCAGGCCTGCTGTAAACCGGCCTGATGTCGGGCATGGGCATGGCCTCGTCCTGCGGTAAGGCCTGCGACTTCAGTCGCGGGTTGTTTGCTTGGCCATCTTTTCGTGTTCTTCCAATTTCCGGTACAGGGTGGACAAGGCGATGCCGAGCCTTTGCGCCGCGACGCGGCGGTCGCCGCCGGCCTCGCTGACGGCTTGCATCAAGACGTTGATTTCGAACTTGTGAATCATCTCGGGGAGATTGCCGATGAAATCGGCCGACGGCGCTGGCGTATCCGGCTGCCGGCGCGGCGCCTTGGTGATCTCGGGGGGAAGGTCGGCGAGCGTGATGCGACCGCCTTCGGCGAGAATGAGGGCGCGCTCGATGGCATTCTTGAGCTCCCGGACGTTGCCCGGCCAATCATGCGCGAGCAGAATCTCCTCGGCGAGCGGGTCCAAGGACGCCTCGCTCGCGCCCGGATGCTCGCCGCGCCGCCGCAGGAGGAACCGGATCAAACCCGGGATATCCTCTCGCAGCTTGCGCAGCGGCGGGACCTGAATGTGGAAGACGCTCAGACGAAAAAAAAGATCCTGCCGAAATTTTCCCGAGGCGACCATCTCGCCCAGGTTGCGGTTGGTCGCCGCGATGATGCGCACATTGATCGGCTGCACCCGTTCGCTGCCCACCTGCCGGATCTGCTTCTCTTCGAGCACCTGCAGCAGGGTGCTCTGCACGGGCAACGGCAACTCCCCGATCTCGTCGAGCAAAATGGTGCCGCCCTCGGCCTGCAGGAACAGTCCCTTTCGGGTCTTGTCTGCGCCGGTGAACGCCCCCCGCGTGTGGCCGAAGAACTCGCTCTCGACGAGGGAATCCGGAATCGCACCGCAGTTGATGGGCAGGAACAGGGCGTCGGCGCGGTTGCTTTGGCGGTGGATGGCCCGCGCCACCTGGCTCTTGCCGACGCCGCTTTCCCCGCTAATGAGGACGGTGCTGTCGGTGGGCGCGACTTTTTCGATCAGGCGGTCGAGTTTTCGCATTTCCGGTGCCGTAAACACATAGGCACTGTCGGACTCTCCCATTACCAGGGTGCGCAGCATCCGGTTCTCGTCGCGGATGAGCTTCAGTTCGCCGGCCTGCCGCAGGCGGTGCAGCACTTCCTCGTTGCGCAGCGGCTTGATGATGTAGTCGGCGGCGCCGGCGCGCATCGCCTCGATGGCGGTGTCGATCGAGGCGAACGCCGTGACCATGATGAATCGGGTCTCGATGCCGGAGGCGCGGGCCTGCCGCACGACGTCGATGCCGTTGCCGTCCGGCAGGCAGATGTCGCAGAACGCGACGTCGATGCCGCCTGCGGCGAGCTTGGCATGCGCCTCCTGAACGCAGGCGGCCTGCTCGACGTCGCATCCGGCTTTCTCGAGCGTGGCGGCGAGGATTTGCCGAACGGCGGGCTCGTCGTCGAGGACGAGGACGTGCAGGGTCATCAGGTGCGCTCCCTGGCGCGATCGCCGGGCCGCTCTTGCGGCAGCAGGACCCTGACGCACGTTCCCTTGTTCGGCGCCGAGTCGAGCTCGATCTTGCCGCCGTGTTCGGCGATGATCGAATAGCACAGTGCCAGGCCGAGGCCGGTCCCGCGGCCTGGTCGCTTGGTCGTGAAGAAGGCCTCGAAGGCGTGATCGAGGGTTTTCTGCTCCATGCCGCATCCATTGTCGGCCACGGCGAGACAGACTTCGCTTCCTGACGCCGAGGTGGTGATCCGGATGGTCGGCGCGCGATCTTGCACCTCTTCCAGCGCATCGGCGGCGTTGAACAGGAGATTCATGACGACCTGGGTCAGGCGGTCGCCGATGGCGTTTACCGCCGGCAGTTGGTGGTCCAGGTTCATGTCCAGGTTGATGGTCCGGAACCGCCGGTCGTAGCGAACGAACCGGCAAGTGCTGCGCAGCAGCTCGTTGAGGTCGAGGAGCTGGTGTTCGGCGGGGGCGGGCGTGGCGAAGCCGGAGATCTCCCGCGCGATCGCGGCAAGGCGCGCCGTCTGGGCCAGAATCATGGCGGGCGGGCAGGGGTCCTCCCCATCCGCGCAGGTGCCGGACAGGGTCATTTCCTGCATCGACTGGGCGATGCCTGCAATGGCGGAGATCGGATCGCCGATCTCATGGGCGATGCCGGCGGCCAGGTCGCCGATGGCCGCCATCTTCTCCCGGTGGTAGTACTTGTGTCGTTCGACGTGGAGCTGCCCCTCCCTTTCTTTGAGGCCCCGAGACAGGAAATTAAACGCCTCCATGAGGTCGCCCACCTCATCGCCGCGGGTGACGGGGATGGGTTCTCGGAAGTCGCTTTCGATGAGCTTGGTCGCATGGTCTTTCATGCGAAGGACGTCGTGAGTCAGCCGTGCGAAAAAGATCGTCCCGATCGTGCCAAAGAAGATGATCCCGTCGATGCCCAGAAGGACCGCCATTTCGGCGACGGCGTTGGCGTGGCGCTTGTACTGTTGCGACAGCGCATATTCGTGCCGGTGCAGCGCGCCCGCCAGATTGCGCAGGCTTTCGTGCTCGCGCAGGAGCTCGACGCGAAATTGCGCCGTGGCCAACGGGGACGGGTGGGCGGCGAGTTGTGCCAGCTGGGCATCCAGGCGGGTGAGCGCGAGCGGCACCTCGGGCGCGCTGGCGCCCAGTTTGGCGTACTGGTTCCACAAGGTCGCGAGTTGTGTCCGGGCGTCCGATACTTGGGGAACGATGAAGGCGGGGTCTTCCGGCGAGGTGGCCACCGTCGCCACGCGGAAAAGGTCGGCTTCGAAGCGGACCACCATGTCGCCGGTCTTCGCGATGTCCCGCAACTGGTCGAACTGATTGAGCAGGACGTGCTTCTGGTACAGCAGGAAGACGCCGAAGGCACTGGCATAGACCGCAAAAGCCAGGAAGACGATGATCCCCTTCGTGCGGAGCGAGAGCGCGCCCAGGCCCTGCGGTCGCGCCTCGGGCGGGGCCGCCTCCGCGCCGTCGGCCGTTGCGGCGGAGGGGCGAACCTGTTCCCCTGGTCGGCCGGCCGTTTCTCTCCATATGGAAACGCGTCCAACCAGTGCCTTTAGCATGGATTCCGCCCAACCGACCACGTCCTCGCCCGCCGAATGCGCCGAGCGCAGGAAGATGGGGTATGCCTCTCGCTCCACGGGTTAAACCTCCACACTGCCGGCCCGCAATTATAATAAATATTATAATATAAACGGACCTGTTTGTCGTTAAACATGCGGGGTTCCGATCGGGCTCTGGGCCCCATATTTGAACAGCGTCGGCCGCGACTGTGCGCTTTGGCCGGGGTCTTCTTCATCGGTCGGCAGCCTCATGGGGCGAATGGATGGGACCCGCCGAACGGATCGCCGCTTCCGGCGTGCAGACCCCTCATCGCCTCGATTGGTCCGCGTCCCCTGCATGATCGATGCCCTCGCGGTCATGGCCATCCGCCCAGACAACACGGCTTCGGTGTGCCCCCCTCCGCGCGCGCGGCGTCCAGCGGTTGCCCACGTGAATGCCGGCAGGAGGGGGCTCGATGCACGGGCGCGGGCAGCCTCTGAGCGCGCGCGGCTTGCTCAGTTGTCCTTCGCCCCCTGGTCGATCCATTGCGCGATCAGGTGGATCTGACTGGGGGCCAGCCAATTGGCCGCCTCGCCCGGGTGGTGATTTCTGGGCATGGCGATGCTGGGGTCGGCTTCGTGGCGAATCAGTCGCACCAGGGTGCTGCCGATGGCGCTCCCGGGAACGACGACCGGACCGTATTTGGTGCCCTTCATCAGGGTCTGGTAGCTGGTGAGGTTCAGGCCGCTGGCGAGGTAACCCTGGCCGTTGGGGGCGTGGTGGCACGAGATGCAGTTTTGTGCCAGGATCGGATGGACGTCTTGTGTAAAGCTCACCTGCTGTGGACTGGAGCAACTGGCGGCGATGAAGGCGAAAGGAATCACCGCGAGCTTCATGTGTTTGAATGTAAGCATGATCGGCCTCCTGTTGCGAAAAACGTTCTGGGTAAGGTGGCGGGGGAGAGTTTTCCTCCCCCGGTGAATCAACGGCCGCGGACTATTTCGCGGTCTCCGGCACGGCGTCGGCCGGCTTGTCGTGGAACGGTGGGAAAAGGCGTGCCATGATCGACAGCGCGATCATCGGCAGCGTCAGAATTGCCCCGCTGACGAGCAGTCCTTCTTTGCCGAACAGCGGCGGGGCATAGTGGAGCATCCCCTTCAGGGTCTTGGAAATCTCCTGGCCGCCGATGACGACGTTCCAGCGCATCATGAGTACCTCGGTCAGGACCAGGAGCCCGGCGACCATCGACACTGCGACGAGCGCCCGGCCGCGGGCGCGGAACACCACCAAGGCGGTCAGCAGCACCAGGGCGCCAAGCCCGCAGCCCCACTGAAGGTCGACATAGGTGAAGTGCAGCGGTCCGGCGATGAACCTCGCGATCCAGTCGATGCCCTCGACGCGGCGGTAGAACATGCTGAGGAGTTCCAGTCCTTCCAGGACCAGCGTCACGATCAGGAAGCCCCAGAGCGTTTTGGCGAGGGCTTTTTGGCAGGCCAGGTCGATCGCCACCTTGCGCAGTTTGCAGGAGATCGGATAGAGGATGAGCAGCAGCGCCGAGCCTGAGATGACCGCCGAGAGGATGAAGATGACCGGCATCAGATCGGACGACCACCACTCGCGCGCCTTCACCGAGCCGAAGACGAAGCCGACGTAGCCGTGCAGGCCGCACGCGGCGGGCAGACCGATGACGGCAAGCCAGTACATCCACTTCTCGTCATAGGCCATCGCCTTGGGCGAAAGGTCGGTCGAGCCCAGCGCCACCACCTTGTAGAACCCGCGCGAGAGCGCGCTCTTCCCGTGCTGGCTCATGTGGACCGCGTGGGGGCGGAACGTGAACCAGTTCTCCACGATCAACAGGATCGTATAGAACGAGAAGAAGTAGGAGAACATGACGAACGCCGAACTCCAGTGCGGTGTCATCATGGCTTCGAGCGCCCGCTCGGGGTGCCCCAGGTGCAGGAGCAGCGGCACCGGCACGAAGACGATGCAGCACAGGGCCACCAGCAGCGCGAAGTGGGCCACCGGCTCGAACACCTTGATGTTGAAGAGTTTATACAGGGCGGAGATGACGAAGGCGCCCGCCACAAGGCCGGTGATGTACGGGTAAACGACGATCAGCGCCGACCAGGGAAGCACCGTCTCGTTGGGGTAGGCGTAGCCTGTGTACGCCATATGCAGTATGTGTTCCATTAGCATACATCCTTGTTGAGTCCGACATAGAAGACGTTGGGCTGGTTGCCCATCTCGGGCTTGAGCACCTGCACGCGATTTTCACGGATGAATACGCTGACGTCGCTGTTGGGATCCTTGAGGTCGCCGATCTTCCGGGCATGGGTCGGGCAGGCCTCGACGCACGCCGTCTTCATCCCCTTGGTGATCCGGTGGTAGCACCAGGTGCACTTGTCCGCGGTGTTCGTCTGTTCATTGAAGTAGCGCGCACCGTAGGGGCAGGCCTGGACGCAGTATCGGCAGCCGATGCAATAGGTCTTGTCGATCAGCACCACGCCGTCGGGGGTCTGATAGCTGGCCCCGGTGGGACAGACCTCGACGCAGGTCGGGTTCGTGCAGTGATTGCACAGTTTCGGGATGAAGAAGGCCTGGTCGACTTTCTGGCCTTCATAGAGGTCGGCGAAGCGATAATTCATCCGGGTGCCTGCCGCAGCGATGTCCCTGGGATCGTCAATGCTGTCGACGTGCGGCTCCTTTTCCCCGTCCAGGTAGACGTAGCGTTCGACCCAGGTCCGGGTGTTGTAGGGATTGAACGGCACGTCGTTTTCGATCTTGCAGGCCTCGACGCAGCGCAGGCAACCGATGCAGCGCGTGGCATCGACGGCGAATGCCCAGTGGTGGTCGAGCCAGTTGTAGCCGGGAACGGGGCCTTGGGGGGGGTAGCGCGAAATGATGGATTCGCTTGCCGCCGCTGTCGGCAGGTGCTTCATCGTTTCGACGCCGACCGACAGTGCGCCGGCGACAACCGTCCATTTCCCGATCAGGCGAATGAAGCTTCGCCGGGGAAGGTCAGGGTTCTTAGCATCATCACTCATAGCTGGGTACCTTCTTGATGGTCGTTGATGTTGAAATTGCGCTCACTTGCCGCCGCATTTCTGGCTGGAGAAATAGGTTGCAAGGTTCAACTTGTCGGCGTTGCTCAGGCCTTTGGCCACCCCGCTCATGATCGGATTGCTGCGCGTTCCTTTCTGGAACTCCGTCAACGCGGTGACCAAGTACGCCTTCGACTGGCAAGCGAGGTTCGGGAAGGCCGGGCCCGTGCTGACGCCTTTGGCGCCATGGCAGGCGGCGCACTGCGCAGACAGCTTCTGGCCGGCGGCGAGATTGCCCTGAGCGCTAGCCAACGTGCTGGTGGTGAAGAGCGGTTTGCCGAACGGCGTTTCCGTTGGAGAGTGCGGGTTGTGGCAGGTCACGCATTGCAGGCCGTGTGCGTGCAAGGCGACATTGATCTGCGGCTGGAAGCCCGGGCGCGCGACGATCTTCTGATGGCATTGCGTGCACAGCTCGAGCGAGCTCTTCGGGAACGGTCCCCGGGGGATGGGGCCCTTTGCGCCTTCGTGGACGGCGCCGACGTGGCAATCCTGGCAGGGAACCACTTTGTGGATACCGGTAGACCAGGTGGCGTAGATCGCCGGTTCGCTCTCCTTGAAGGCCGTCGGGTCGAGGAACGTCGGTTTGATCGACGCGATTTCCCGCGGCGAAGCGCCCCTAAAGTGCCCATACACGTAGAATGATTTCGGGGTCAGGAATGCCCTCCCAACGAAATAGACCACGACGATAGCGGCAAGCAGCATGATTAATCTAACGATATGTTTAGGCACGATCCTCCCTCCAAAGACAGCGGTCCCTTAAGAATGAACGCTTCGGTCTTTCTCGCCCGGCGAAACAGACGATGTGCATGCGTTCGCTCCGATGCCACGCAAAAGTCGTGCCAAATTACATCGAATTGTTTTTACGTGAGTTTTGTTCGTCCGTCTGGCGCTTCTGATTCCGGATTCCGAGACTTGGGAATGCGCGCGGCCCGATCCTATTCAGCGCTTGACACCTGGCTCGAGCGTCGATTCGTGGATGCCGGGGGGTATGCCGGGAAGGGTTAGGGCGAACGCGTCGACCCATGTAGGGCATTTTGATCGCGAGCGTCCTTGCACAATGAAAACCGGGCTGGTAATCTAAAGGTGTGGGTGCGAAGCCGAGCGTTTATGGCGGCGCGCTCATCGCTATATCATCGATGTCGGGATCGTTAACTCCCAAATTGGACGGCCCTGGTGGGGTGGCCCTCACGGGGGCTTCTCGACCGACTCAAGAAAATGGACAGCCGTGGAATATCAGACGCGCAGGAAATCGTTCTATGAACTCTTGAGCTCGATGCGGTTTGCCATCAGCCTGCTCACGATCCTGGCGATCGCCTCGGTGATCGGGACGGTGCTCAAGCAGGACGAGCCGTATCCGAACTATGCCTTCGAATTCGGGCCGTTCTGGTTCGCGGCGTTCAGGTCGCTCGGGCTGTACGACGTCTACCACTCCGGCTGGTTCCTCGTCATCCTCTTCTTCCTCGTGGCCTCCACGAGCCTTTGCCTGTCCCGCAAGACGCCGCGGATGCTGCGCGAGATGCGCAGCTTCCGCGCCGAGGCGCAGGAATCGTCGTTGCGCCGCTTCGCACATCTTGCGCAATATTCCCTGGCGCTCCCGCGCGCCGAGGCCGTCGGCCGGCTGACCCGCTATCTGCAGGCGCAGCGCTTCCGCTTCCGGGTCGTCGAACAGGCCACGCCTGAGGGCGAGTCCACCCTGGTCGCGGCGAAGGGCGGCAGCTTCAACCGCCTGGGCTACATCCTCACCCATGCCGCCATCGTCGTCATCTGCCTGGGCGGGGTGATCGACGGCGATGTGCTGCTGCGTGTACAGGAGCTCATGGGGAGCAAGGCGATCGAGACGCAAAATATTCCGGTGTCGCAAGTCCCGGCGGCTTCCCGCTTGCCGAGCTCGCACCTGTCTTTTCGCGGGGACGTGGACGTGCCCGAGGGCTCGTCCGCGGGCATCGTCTTTCTGACCGTGGGTCCGGGCTATCTCGTGCAGGAACTGCCCTTCGACATCGTGCTCAAGAAATTCCGCATCGAGCACTACCCGACCGGCCAGCCCAAGATGTTCGAGAGCGACGTCGAGCTCGTGGACAAGGCGACCGGGCGCACGAAGGACACC
>JAKAFK010000058.1 GCA_021817985.1 Pseudomonadota bacterium
CTTAGCAGAAACAGGGAACAGAGAGAACAGGGGCAGGCAAACACTTGGTGGGGCAGTCGCGGATCAGAGCACGAGACAACACCGAGACCTCGAACCCTCGACGGGTCAGAAGCTCCTACGTCAGCTAAACGAGCCACTCTAGGCGGGTAACAGGACGTTTGACCTCGGCGCGAGATGCAAAGATTGATCCACGCCTATACGCCGTTTCTCGCAGACTTAATGTCGAGGAGATTAATTTTCTCGATCTTGTCCTTGTGAATCAAAATGGTAAGTCTCGCAGGATACTTGAACCGCATTTCGCTGATCCGGAACGTCCACAACATGATTTTTAGAAGATCTTCGTCGCTGATTCTTTTGTGTCCTTTAATGCGAGTAATCCCTGATCCAAAGATCGGAGTGGATACGTCCTGTTGGCCATATACGTTGTTTACCTTATCCCAGAAATTGATCAGGAATTCTAAGTATTCCGGCATCGTAAGCTGAGCGCGGTTGTTCTCGTCGAACTTGGAAAACGCGGTCAACAGGTAGTCCTTATAGACGCAAATGGTCCCAATCTGATAGCGTATTTTTTTTCCGAGTTTTCTATTGGGGCTACTATCGAGAATTTCGCTGGTGTCAAAAGCATAGCTTTCGATGTAACGATCCAGGTCCGGAACATCTGTATCAAGGTATTTCTTAATAAAGATACCATTTAGCGATTTTTCGGCAATGACGTTGTTGTCAACCTGAGTATCAAAATACTCATTAAAAGCGATGGCCTTTAACCCTTGCTGCTGGAAGATATCGCCAACTTTGATCGTAACATCGCTTCCTTCGACATTAATATCGATCTTGTTAAGTTTGTTAGACCAAACCCAAATCACCAAATAGATTAAGGCCAATAGCCCGAGAAAAACCCATCCAAAAGTATGTTTTTGCTTTGTTGGTATATCTACAAACAGCACAACCAGTGATAGCGTAGTGCTTATTACGGAAGTGATCTTGAGAAAATTTCCGCCTATCCTCCTATCAAAGAAGCTTACTTTTGTCATAGTTTGGCCTTATTTCCTGTATGCTGGATCTTTAAGGCCATATGAAGATCTTTGGGGTTGCCTTGGTCGTGACCATGAAGTCCGTATCACGCAAAGACTTTGCAATAAGATCCTTAACCAAAGGGACATGAATAGTTGGCACTTTTTTCATGGAGTCCCTAAAGACAGGAAGTGTGTTCCAAAGATTCCGCACCGCCTGCGTTAACGCTCCATTTGTCAGAAGACTTTCCTTAGTCTTATGCTCGGGGTAGATCACGATTACCGGTAAACCTTGGTCGTTGATGCCATAATCAAGTTCTTCTCGCAGCGCCTTTGAATTTGCTGTATTAGAGCTAATAAAGAGTACTATATTCTTTGAATTCCTAAGGCGTTCCCTGAGCCTTGGTTTCAAGGTCGCTTCCCAATCGCTGTTGTCGCGGACGTTGTAGGTCTTGTCATGCGAGTCATTAAAGGGAAATGACGAGTCCGCCCCTTTCCACATTCTCAACATGTTGTAATAACAGAAGTCCTTTGTTGCATGGGCGCCTAGCGCACTGTTATTGAACGGCTCAGCAACGTAGAACGCCGTGTAATTTCCGTTTCTATATGCCATTTTTCCTCCAACATCGACGATAGATATGCTTCCTGTAGCCGTAATAATTAAGCCAACTCCGCAGGCCACGCAATGCCTCATCGGGGGAAGGCAGTGCTAGAGCCCGCAGATCTATCCAGTTTATTGTTTTTTCGCTTTCTGAAATTATGCCCCACTCACGTCGGGTTTTGGGGGTTTTCTAGCTTCGCCTCAGTTGGGATCGGCTTATTTTCGTCTCGCAATTACTTCGGGACGGGTACATACTCGCGATCAAACTTGTCGAAGCGTTGGATCCCGGTCTTGCTGCTTTTGCTCGGAGCCTGGGCGTTAAGTCTTTGGTGCGCCAGCGCGACGGCTGCCGCCGCTAGTGCGGGCGGAGTTCAGTGGCTTGCCAAGCTCGTCGAGCGCAATGACGGTAAAGCGTTTTGTGCCCCGGCCACGACAACTATCCAAGAGTTCGCGGGGGTTTTAGTCCAGTATGCGAACGCGCATGGAATCACGAACATAAATGACGCGCAAGGCGTTCGTGCATGGGCAAAGCGCTACCCCTGCGCTTCAAACAGTGCATCGGTGACTAGGCCAGTCAATTCGAGCGACAAACCGCAACCGATTGATTCATATCAAGCGAGCGGAGCGCCCATCAAGACGATTACGCCGATTTTCAGCCAGCTGCTATCCATGTCGCTTCCTGCAGCTTTCGGACCTTCGCTGGCTTACCAAGCCACCACCTCTGGAACCCAGTATATTCAGGAGTCCGTACCGGTAGGGGAAAACGTAAACAATTGGACGCAAATGCTCACGGTGACTGGGGCGAAGGACATGGCACAAAATCCGAAGGTGTCGCCTGAGAAACTTGTCGAATACATCGCTACTGACTATAAGAAGGCCTGCCCGGCATCCTTCAGCGCGGTTGCTGTTCCTGTCGGCAAAATTAGCGGGTTCGATACATTCAGCGCGATCGTGAGCTGCGGTCAATCTCCAATGACGCGCGGACGGACGAGTGAATCCGCGATGATCCTGGCCATCAAGGGCGAGCGCGATTACTACACGGTGCAATGGGCGAGACGCGGAGCTCCATCCTCGACCCCAATTGTCATCAATGAGGTCAAGTGGGCGACCAGATTTAAACGTCTAGCTCCTATTCGGCTATGTCCCGTTATTCCCGGTGAGCATGCACCATATCCAAGCTGCGTGAACCAACGATGACGCAGCAAGGTTGCCCTACGGAGTCTGCACGCCGCAATGGCGTTGACCTCCGCGTCGGGGGCCATTGCTGTTTTCGTCCTCGCTCCCTACGGTGTTCTGTCCCATTTCCGGGGCGCTCGGTGTGGCAGACGTTCATCGATGTTGGCGATTACCAAGAAACGCGTCAATTTGAACCAGATGCGCGGAACGCCCGCGGAAGGTTCGGGAGCATAGCCATTACATGGGGCGTTTAGGGCGGAAGTGGGGCAGGCCATGGAGGCCTGCCTGCCCGCGCGATGGGATGAGGCTGTGGTTGCAGGCGGGGCTATTTGGAGCGCCCTGAGATCCACGGATGTTGGTCGTCGTAGAGATCGGGCTGTTCCTCCCGGAAGCGCTGGCGGCGGGTCTCGTGGTAACGCGCCAGATGAACGTGGTAGCGGCTTTCGCAGATGAAGGACAGCTCCCGCATGACTTCGCAGAGGATATAGGCTGCTTCGTCCGGGCGAGCTCCTTCTCGAGATCGGACCAGTCCAGCTCCACCTTGTCCATCTCCATCGCCCGCAGGCACTGCAGGAAAAACGTCAGGGAAAACTTTCCGCGATTGATCTTGTTCCTCAGGCGGTCGGCGTGCTCGTCGACGCCCAGCGGGGCGAGGCGCTCGGCCAGATCCTTGTAGGTGATGCGGTGCCAATACATCGCATCCTTGAGGGTGCGGCTGCTGAATGCGTCCCAGGGGTCTTTCACCGGAGTCCTCCTCGGCAGAGATTTCGGATCCTCTCATAAAATGGAGGTCCGACCCTCTGGAGGGTCCCAGTCCCTGAATTTTGCCCCCGTCACCAACCATAAACTTGCCGTTCGGCAAATTTATGCTTCGGGGTACACTTATATAAAACAGATAGTTATATGAAATGGTGGAGCGGAGGGCTATCGAACTTCTGGCGGAAACCCTTTGTTTGCGCGTTCTATTCAGTGATGTGGGGCGTAGTTGCCCCCATTGTTGCCCCCACGGGCAGGGCGTTGGGAGCATTTTGGCATCAGCGCTCAGAGGCGCGGCGTCGGTAAGCAAGAGCTATCGGCTAAAGGTGTCGCCCAATGAACCCTATCATTTACTAAGTCGGTCTATTCGGCCAACACGGGTTGCTGGGGGTCGGCGGCGAGGCTAATGTGTTCCAGGCGCCAGCGCTTTAGTTGCTTGAAGAGCTGATAGGACAACACAGATTCCGAGATTGCTTCACAGGAGTGCAACTCGATGTGTTGCCACTTCTTGTTGGCGTTGAATAGCTTGTCCTTGAATGCCTTCTTAATGACCGCCACAATGTCCTTGGCGGCCGCTTCCGCAGCGGCAAAGTCGGGGTCAGCTGTGTGCAAGATAATGATGTCCAGCTTATAGGTGTCCTCCGGTCCCTCACGAGTGACCTCCTGGCCGTCGTCTACATCAAAGAACACGCCAGTAATCAGGTTTCCGTGTGGCTTCACTGTCTTGGCAATCTTCTCGGCCAGCTTCGTCTCTTTGGTTAGCCGCCGTTCAAACTCATCCGGAAAGGCCGAGCGACGGTAACGACTGGCCAACCACATCTGGAAAATGGCTTTGTTTTCTGGAGAGAGTTGGGCGTTTGTTTGTGGTTCAAAGGGGGCAAGGGCAGTTTTGGCGATGGTGGCTTTCGCGGTTGCCTCAACTTCTACCCACAAAGAGGCTCCGCCTTCGAACTCGATATGGAGTTTCCGGGCGTTCTTGGCATGCGTGCAGTTGCCATCTCCCTGTGTAGCGATGGCGCGACCCACAATTACCTCTATCAACGGTTCCCCTTCGGGAAGCTGTGCGAGGTCGCAATCATGGGTTGCTACTACCACGACGGTGTCGTCAGGGGCGGTAGGATGCGTAAGGTTTAGCGACTTGATGGTGTCTGGGTCTAGTAAGTGCCCCTGCCGCCATGGTGTTTCTCTAGTCCATTGCGCCACGTTTCACCTTCACGCGTGGTCATTGGATGCGGGCAAGTCGAAGTCCGCTGTCGCAGGTGTTTTTGCCCGATGGGAAAACCGGGCATTCATGCGTTCACGTTGGGCAACTTCTCGCCTGTGAATCTGAACCAGTAGCGCTGCCGCATCTCGTGCAGATTCACCGGCTTGGACAACCTGCAATAGCGTTTTTCCATTGGAGAACTTGCGCTTTAGCAAAGTCGCGTCGACGGTTATGCCTTCGTGCGCCAACACGTCAGCGGCTTGGGCAAGGTCACGTAACTTGGCCGCGTTCCCGTCTGCTACCGCCTCGCCGTTGAGCCAGTTGTAGATGGATTGGCGTGAAACGCCAAAAGTCGTTGCGAGGTCCGAGATAGCAGGTTTTAGCACCTCACGAATGCGTGCCAGGTCCGCGCTCGGAGTCCGGGCAGGTTCAGCCTCGACAATTTCTGCAATGCTTGCAGAATGCTGTGTGGCTTGTGCGGTTCGGTGTAGGTGTTCTAGGGAGAGCTCGCCGCCTGTGCCGATACCCGTCAACGCAACGCCGGCAACGGCCAGCCAGCCAACGATGCGCACAAACCCGGAAGAGCTGCCGGTCACTGTCGGGGCATCCGTAATCCACCCGCCATAATTGTTTGCTGCTGCGCTCATGATGCTTCTCCTTTAGGCCCAAGAGGCCAGTGCTTGGTCAGTGACCGTTGCTTTGAATGACTTATCAATTTCGTCATGCAAAGCAGACAGTCTTGCCCCGACCTTGGCAATGTCGAAGATTTCGCGATGCATGACGAATGCATCGGTGTCGACGATGGCGTGCAAGCCTTCGCGCTGAGTGAAGCGAGGGTCGATAGTTGGAGCGAGTCCACTCAGTTCCGCCGGAAGTCCGATACGCCCGTGGCGGATGAGGACCCGAGAAATAAGTTGACCTGCCGGGGTCGCGGTTACAGTTTCGCTAACCGAATGCTGAAGCTGCGCTTCGTCACGCAATCCCAGACCCAGCACCTCTTGTACAAGGAAATCTCGAAGCGTTTCACTCTCATTCGAAGGTTGAATTGCGTCCAAGTATCGAAGACCGATGCGTTCGACAAATTCGAGGCGTAGAGCCCCATGTAGGATGTCCAGCCCGGTCACAAAAGTGGCTGCGAACGTTTCGAACGTGTCGTAATCGGTAGTCTGGAACGACAGGGCGTTTGTTTCCAGTAAGAACAGCGAACGTCCTTCAATACTTCCAAAAAGATAGCGCGACTGGGGTGTGACTGTCGGCGCAGCCATCTGACCAGGCTCCATGCCGCTGAAGGGAAGAACAAGGCGCTGAAAGACTTCCTGCCTGAAGTCAGGGAAGCGCGCCTCGCGCATCTTGGCCTGAATGGCGGGAATGTAACCTTCCAAATTCAGGATGGGGTTGAACTGGACTTGAGCGACGGTGTAATAGACCGGCGCGTTGTTTAGCTTCTTCCCCATGATGCGTCCTCGTTTTTGTACTTGACAGGTGACTTGACACTTTACACCTTAGTTGACACGCGATGCAATGGCAACCTGAAATGGCCAGTTTCGGAGTGGCTTCGCCGCCGCGGTGCAGTCACTTGCGTGCTGTCTGGCTGGGTGGAACCTTTAGTGCGGGGGAGGGGGGGGGCCACGCACTCCCGACGGAGTGGCGTGGGGCCAGGGCATCGCTGCCCGCAGCCCCTCGAATCGCACCACGCCCCAGCGGGGTCGATACGAGGCGGGGGGAGCCGGCAGTCGCTGAGGGCCCAAGCCCTCAGAGGCCCGCCCACGGGCCGGCAGACTGTTGGGGGGGCGTAGCCCCGGTACCCCCGGCCGCAGGCGCGGGAAACCTGGTCAAGTCGAACGAGTGAGACCGGAGGCGAGGCCGTAGCCGGCTGGGCGTCCAGCGCAGGCGGTTGAGCGGGTTTCCCGCGCCTGGAACGGTGCGCGAAGCGGTCCGTGAAGGCGTGGGGGTACCCCTGCTTGTCGGGGGCACGGGCGACGTCCAGACGCACGAATTGCCGGCCGGGCGTCCAGACCGGGAAAAGGCAATGCTGCCCCTTGGCTGCGGAGCAGCCGTTCGTTTTACCGTTCGCCCTCCGCCGTAGCGGCGAACGAACGGGAGAGTCGTCGCTATACGGGTTATCACGACAACGGAGGGATAACCCATGCAAAACAGAGACGGGCGAGCGCTGGCTCGCGAGAACGAGATACGCGTGTTGCGGGCGCTGCACCGCTTTGGCTGGTTGCGAACGCGCGATGTGGCTGCGCTGGCATGGCAGCGCTGGGCACGTAACCCAACAACCGAGCCGAGCCTGAGGCGGCCGATGCCGACAGCCACCGGACTCCGCATGGCGCAGCGGACATTGAAACGGCTGCGCGAGAAGCGCCAGGTGCTCAGGAGCCGGGCACCGGACGGCAGCTTGATTTACGCTCTCGCCGAAGCCGGGGCACGAATCTTGAAGCAGAACGGCGTGGCAGCCATAACAGGCAAAGACCAGATGCGCACCTTTAGCAGTGCCCACTACCGGCATCGTTGCATCGCGAATGAAATTGCCGTGGGTGCCATCGTAGAGGGATTCCGCACAGCGACAGAGCGCGAGGTTGCACAAGGACTCTGGCTTGGCGGCGAAGACAGCATCGCGGGCAAAAAGCCCGACGTTCTCTTGCGAGGCGACGGCCGGGTATGGTGGGTTGAGGTTGAGCGCAGCCGTAAGAACGCGAGAGACTACGGGCGCCTGCTACAGTGGCTCGGCGTGGTTGGTCGTGATGCCTTTCGGCAATCGGGGCCGGAGCTATTGCGTGATGGCCTACGCTGGGCGAAGGTCGTGTTCATCTGCACAGAAGCCTTTTGTGCAAGGCTCTGCCGTGACCTGGCTGCAGCAGGATGGAAAAAAAACCACATCGACACGCTGCTTCGCTTCGAGATGTCGCTATACACATTTGAGGACATATCATTTTCATAATTGAGGCCACGAGCGGATTGGGCCGGCACCGCTCTGAACGCTTTATTCATCGCGGCAAAAATACTGCCGGGAGCCTGGGGGGACGCGTCGCCGGCCCCCTTTAGGTTTTTTGGGCTCCCGTTTTCTTGCTAACCCCCCCCCACTGCGTCCACCCGCTTCGAGGCGGGCGCTGTTATCTGATATGGCTTTTGTCTCACTCTCCGGCATACTCGGGTGCGAGGACACCGCTTCGCCGACGTCGGTAGTAAGTCGCCCGGCTGATACCTTGTTCCGCCCAAGGTTCGCCATGCTGGGTCGTGGTGGCGGGACGGCCCCCACGCTTACCACGCGCAGACTGGATGGCGGAGAACGCCTCGTCGCTGAAGTTTCGCCAGGTCCACTTAGCGATGCTCTTGGCGACGGCCTTCACTTCGCTGAAAGACAGCGGCACGGTGAAGCCGTTGAACTTTTCCGCCTGTCCGATAACAGCGCGGTGCCACTGGTCCGCATTGGCATCATTACGCTTGTACTCTCGTACCCACGTGTATGCCCACGCGCGGAGTTCGTCGAACAGGGCGCAGTTGCGGCCAAGGCCGAGTGCTTCACTTTGGGGTCGGCGCTTAGGCAGCTCGACGTACTCGGCCAGCTCGCGCAGGTCGTACAAGTGCTGTACCCACAATGCCCGCCAAGCGTCGTGAAATGGGTTCTTGGCGATGAGGCCGGCGTATCGTGGGTCAGCGCACAGCCTTGCCAAAAAAGCCGCCTGCACGGCCGCCGCGTAGCGGATTGGGGCGTCGCGAGCAGCATCGCTCATTGCCACCGGGGCGGTTAGCCCGTAGAACAGGTGCGCGTGCCCGTTCTCTGGGTTACTGACCGTCAGCGTGGGCGGCGGCAGGTTGGCCCTTTCCCATGCGATGGCGGCGCCGGGGTAATCGAGGTCAAAGACCAGCCAAGCCACTTCGAGCGGTGCATTCGGCTGAAGGTGCCGGTGCTGTAGTGCCGTGGCGGCAGGGCGGATGACCAGACCGCGCGAAAGGTCGTTAGAACAATAGGGCCGGCGCGGGAGGCGGGCTTGAAAGATTGTCGAGGTGTGCATCGGGGCTTTCGCCCCGGCGGTGCGTTATTTCAAATTGATGTCCTCTGCAAATCCCCGATGGTTGTCCTCATGCGCAGGCCGGGGCTCTCCTGGTTATGTGGAAAGAAGTCGTGCGCCGCCGACCGCTCGACCTTTCGGCCTGGCGTTCTGAAGGTGCACGAGTGAGAACCGGCCGCTTGGGCCGCGTTTAAGCCAGCAGCGCGGGGCCGGAGGCAGGTAGTTGGTCTTCGCGAAGTCGAGGGCGACATAGAGCGCGCGCTCATCGGCGGAAATCATGTGCTGGTCAGCCGTTTTTTCGTCCAGCCGCGACAGGTTGAGCTGCCAGCGTGCGCCATCGACCAGCGCACTGGAGCCGCGCGCCGCATGTTGCGAGGCTGTGTCAGTTGTAGACGCCCGATTCGCGTGGTGGAGTCCAACGACTGCAGCACCGGCCGTTTTGGCAAGATGCTCCATCGCGACCACTAAGTGCGTCATGTCCGCGCTATTGTTCTCATCGCCGCTGTGCATTCGACGCAGCGGGTCAATGAGGACGAGGCGCGCACCCATGGAAATCTCTAGTAGCTCGTCGTAGAGGCCGGTAAACCGGCCGTCGCTGAGTAGGGTGCAGGCCTCACCGGCCATTGGCAGCAACACCAAATTGTCGTGGAGGTTGGAGTCGCTCTGTTCGTCGAGCCGCAGCAAGCTGCGGAGGCGCTCTGCAAGCAGCCGGTCGGACTCCTCCCCAGCCAGGAATATGACCTTCCTCGGCGGGCCTGCGGGAAACAACCCCTCGGCCACCGGTCGCCCAAGAGCGATGGAAACGGCCATATCCAATGCAAGTTGGGACTTGCCGGTAGCTCCCGGGGCTACGAGGAGGCCGGATGTCCCCGGCAGAAGTCCCGGAAGAACGAAGTCAAGGGGCGGAAGCGCTGCGCTTAGCGCCCACCTAAGGTCGAGTTTGCGAAGTGCCGCCATCTCAGTTGCCCGCCTCAGCGTGATAACCGGAAGGGTCGGACATCCAGCGGCGGACCTCGGCGGTCGGCCACGCCGTGGTTCGCTCAGAGAGTTTGACAGGCCGGGGGAAGCTGCCGTCCTTTACGCGTCGCCAGAGCGTCGCTCGGGAAAATGGTAGTAGGCCGGCGACATTGTTTCTGGCATCGCCTACCAGTTGTTTTTCCCTCAGGAAGGCGGTTTGTTCCAGAAGGTGGGGAAGTCCATGCGTCATAAAGTGACCGTTCAAGAGTTGCGGTCAGACGTCTAGGTACTATCTGTAAATTCTTCCCATAGAATATTTTGATGGATGCTTGTGTATGCCTTATGGCTACTCGGCATTCTCCTCGTCGCCGGTCGCGCGCAGCTGGTCGAGGTAATCCGACCATGCCTGCATCATCTCTTTCCTCCCCTCAAGATGCGCCGTTCGGTTGTAGGCGCGGCCATTGGCATCCCGTACGGCATGCGCGAGCTGGTGCTCAATCCAGTCAATTCGGAAACTCAAGACCTCATCCAAGACCGTTCGCGCCATTGCCCGGAAGCCGTGCCCCGTTATTTCGTCCTTGGTTGAATACCCCATCCGGCGCAGCGCTGCGTTGAGCGTGTTGTTTGACAAGGGTTTGCCGGGTTTCACGCCCTGAAAAACATACTGCCCTCCACCGGTCAGCGGCTGCAGGTCCTTGAGGATTGCTAGTACTTGGTCTGAGATGGGCACGATGTGTGGCTCTCGCAATTTCATGCGCGCGGCAGGCACGTTCCACCGCCGAGCGTCGAGGTCGAACTCGGACCACTCGGCGAGCCGCAATTCCCCGGGACGCAGAAATACGTGGGGCGCTAAGCGAAGAGCGCACTGGACTACGAATGAGCCCTTATACGCGTACATGTCCCGGAGGAGAGGGGCGATTAGCTTTGGCTCCGTAATGCTCGGGAAGTGTTGTGGCTTCCACGGCGTCAACGCCCCCTTCAAGTCAGCGGTAATGTCGCGCTCTGCGCGGCCGGTTGCGACGGCGTATCGAAAAACCTGCCCGCAGTTTTGCATGGCCCGGTGCGAGGTTTCGACGGCGCGGCCCTCAACCCTGCGGAGGACGGTCAGGAGTTCGGGCGGCTGAATGCCAGATATAGGGCGGGTGCCCAACCACGGGAACACGTCGCGCTCAAGGCGACGAATGATTTTCTCGGCATGGCTTTCAGCCCATGCCGGTTTTTGTTTTTCGTACCATTCACGGGCAACAACCTCGAAGCTATTTCCTTGCGCCTCGACTTTGGCCATTTTGTGGGCTTTTCGGTGGGCGCTTGGGTCCACGCCGTTTGCGAGCAGCTTTCGTGCTTCGTCGCGCCGCTCGCGCGCGCTTGCGAGAGAAACATCCGGGTAAACGCCGAGTGATAGCCGCTTTTCTTTGCCGTCGAAGCGAAATTTCAGTCGCCACCACTTGCCCCCGGAGGGGGCAACTTCCAGGTACAAGCCTTTTTCGTCAGCCATTTTATAGGCCTTCTCGCGCGGCTTGGCTTGCCGAATCTTGATGTCTGTGAGGGGCATTGTGGGGGCAACTGTTTTGCCTGGGCAATGAGTTGCCCCGAATGTTGCCCCCAGTTGCCCCAAGATGGCAAGGGGCAACATGAGACGATAGGAGACAAAGAAAAAGCCGCAAACCCAGTGAATTTGCGGCTTTCAAGACGTTCAGGGATTTCCTGAGACGTAAAAATGGTGGCGTGCAGTTTACTACCTAACAACTCGCTGTTGGGGCCAATGAGCACTGGTGCGTGTTACTGCGTGTTTTCGGAATCGTTGCCCGGGGTCTCGATCTGCTTGAGTACCCGGTCAAAGTCACTCTGAAAAAGCCGGTCTTGCACGATGCGGTATTTTTCGAATTCGCTTTCAGCGTGCGCCCTCGCCATTTCGGCGCTGACCTTGCCGGCGTCCTGCAGGACGTCGCGTTCGGTGAATTCAAGGAAGGCATCCAGCCGCTTGGCCCAGTCTTCCATGGTCATGGGAATTTTGCGCTGCGCCCGTTCCTCGGCCAGGTCGAGGTAGGCGTTGACGATGCGGCCCAATGATTCCAACTCTTCCCGGCTCAGGTAGTTTTTGGCGACCGCCACATCGGTCTTTAGAATCTTGCCGTCCGGGGCTTTTTCCCAACTGGTCAGGCCCATGTGCGGTTGGGTGGCGTCGGCGCGGTGGACGATCAGCTCGGCAGCCGTGTGGCCATGAATGGCAAAGTGCAGCTTATTCTGTACTTTGGCAAAAAAGGCCTTAGTGGTCGGTGCATCGCGGTTGTAGTCCACCGCCGTGGCGTAGATGTCGGTGATCTTCTGGTAGAACTTGCGTTCCGAGAGCCTGATCTCGCGGATTTCGGACAGCAGGCGCTCGAAGTAATCCTCGTTCAGGAAGGCGCCGTTCTCCAACCGCTTCTTGTCCAGAACGAAACCCTTGATGGCGAATTCTCGCAGCACGCTGGTCGCCCACTGGCGGAACTGGGTGGCGCGCACGGAATTGACCCGGTAGCCGACCGAAATGATGGCATCGAGGTTGTAGAAGTCGACGTTGCGGCTGACCTCGCGGCTGCCCTCAGTTTGAACTGTCCGGAATTTCCGGAGAGTTGCCTCCCGCGCCAGTTCGCCGGATTCAAAGATGTTCTTCAGGTGCTCGCTGACCGTGCGTACATCCACCGCAAACAGTTCTGCCATCAGCTTTTGCGTGAGCCAGACGGTTTCGTCCTCATAGCGCGCCTCAATGCTCTGCTCGCCGGCCTGGCCGGTGAATATCAAGAATTCGGCGGTACTGTTGCGGATGAGTTTGGTGTTTTTGCTCATTTCTTGGCTACCAACTTGAGAAATTGATCGACGGCATCAATCGCCTGTTCAACTTCCAGCTTCGGAATGTTCGGTGCACTGGGGTGGGAGTAGGGATTCATCACCACGTTTTTCAGCGTTTCCAGCCGAGCAAGCGCAGCATCCCAGTCGGCTTTAGAAACCGCTGCCGATCCGGGCCACTGCTTCAACTTGTCCAGAAAATCCTGAGACTGATGCGCCTTGGGATCGACGCTGTAGCGCATTTCGATTTTCTTCACCTCACAAGCAGCCCGAACTCCCAGTTCAAATGCCTGTCGAGCGTAATTGGCAGCGGCCTCCATGTAGGGTGTCTGGACAAGCTCCCTGGCCTTGTCGAGCAAGCCGCGAGCCGGCCGATTCTGCGTTGGCCGCACGATGGGAATCGGCGCCGTGGCGGCACCATCGCCTTCATACACCTCCACGCATTTCCAATCCGACTCGGGCAGATGCGAACGAGCGAGGTCAAACCAATTGCGGTCGTGCGTCAGCAGTACCACCTGCCAGTCGGCAAACTTTGCATTGAGCACATCTAGTACCGGTAGACGGTTCGAGTGGTCGAGGCCGATCAACACATCATCGAGCACCAGCAGTTTCAGAGCCGTGGCAGTGGCGGTGGGCGTGCAGGCCAGCCGACCGGCAAGGTAGATGGCCAAGCCCAACGCCGACAGGCGTGCTTCGTTCAGGAACAGCTGGGGCGTTTGCAGCGGGTGGTTGCGGAAACTCAGTTCAGGGATCAGCTGCTGCCCATCGACCGCCCGGTTCTGCTTGAGTCGTGCGTTGTTGTAAGTGAGCCCCGGCGTATTGAAGCCCTTCAGTTCCACGTCTCGCCAACCCAACAGTTGCATCAACTCGTTGATCAGCGGGGTCAGCACGGGGAAAGCCCCACGGAATGCGGTATTGAATTCCACGCACGCCTGGTTGATGCGGGTGATGGCAGCACTGGTGTGCTGGCTGGGCTTGCTGCTTTGCACCTTGCTCCACAGTTCACCGATGGTGGTGGTTGAACCTCCTGACACCGTCACCGGATAATCGCGCAAGAGATGCTCAACGGAAATGTCAAATAGATTGATCGACCCTGCGCCTTGCTTGTAGTTGGTATCCAGAAGGGATCGATAATCCAGGCACGCCCGCCGAAGCGCCGCCTCGGTCACGCGCAGGTCGGGCGATTTTCCGCGCAAGGAGCCCGGATGGCTGGACACTGTCCATTCCACCGGTGCGCTACCATCGGTGAATTCGACGCTTACCCGGCAGTCCGTATCCGCCAGGCCGGAGAACACATTCTTGTGTTCGCGCAAGGCGCGCGGCGGCTTGAGTGCGAAGAAGCCACCCAAAGCGTGAAATATCGACGACTTGCCGGCGCCGTTCTCGCCATAGACCAGCAGGTTCTTGCCGTCGAGGTCGAAGTGCGCCGGAGCTGGGCCGGGGAAGGCACGAAAGTCCGTGAGCGTTAGCCGCTTGATGCGCAGCGGTTTCGGCTGCCCGGTCATTCCCGCCCCTCGATGATGCGCACCACGTCCAGCGCCTGCAGGTCGAAGAGCATGGCGTAGATGGGGTGACTGGTGGCGAAGATGCGCTCTGCCAGCTCGTTGGCGGCGCTAACGAGCGCCATGTCCTTGAGCCCGGCCAGTTTGCCGATACCGGCTTTCTCGCAGGCATCGAACAGGCGAATTTTGGCGCGGTGCAGGTCGTCGGGGAAGAACAGCTCGAAAACGAGACCGTTGATGAGTTGCTCGAAACGAGCATCCCTTATCGCAAGAACGCCATCCACCACAGCACTGAGCACTTTCTTCAAATCCTGGCTGGCCGCAGGTATTGGCAATTGGGAAACATACATCGGCTTGAATTCATAAAAACCGCCTTGCTTTCCCGAGAAGGTTTGCTGGGTGATCCACCACGAAACCGATGAGTTCAGAACAGCGAGCACATAGCGCCACTCCTCCGTAACAATGATGTTGGTCTTGTCGTTGCCGTAGTACCCGGCCAGATCAGGCGCGTATTCGACACCATCTTCAATCGCCGGCACAAAGATCTTCGGCTGCTCGAACTCGGCGAGATATGACTCCTTGGGGTTGTTGTCGAGTTCCAGCCAGTGATGTTGGCCCTCACCCTTCCCATTTCTTGAAGAAGTGCACTGACCACGTTTGCGCAGATCGTCCTCATACTGCGAGAGATGGCACAGTATCGCGGGGTAGTTTTTCAGTTTCTCGTGGAAGCCAAAAGGGAAGGTGATCAGGTACAAGCCGGCCCATTCCACTTGCCAGCGTTTCACGTCACGCCCGCGCAAATAGCGCTTGATGAGTTCGGCAGATTTTGGATCTTCCGCGATCAGTCTGTCTCTGGTCGCCCCATCGATAACGAATGCCTCGTTCAGTCCAGTAATGATGCCGCGATAGAAACGCCCACTGACATACTCGCCGAGCGGCTTGCCTGCCGCCCGAATTCGGCCCAGCAGTTTTCGTTTGCCCGGTGGCTCCAACTGCCAGCCTTCCTTTTTCAACTCTGATTGAGGAACGGGGAAGTTCTCAGCGGAGAACACAGCAGGGAATGTTTCTACCGGATGCGTCTGCTCCCAGTTGAGCGCATGTACCACATCGGTTGCCGGCGGCGGGAAAACCGGCTTCTCGCGTCGGGTAGCAATGACGATGGTGGGGTAGGCGATGGCAGTAAAAACTGCTTCGTCGCCAAAGTCGATGATGTTTTTAAGCCGGGTGTGTGTCGCCATGAACTGGCGCAACCCCTCACCGTACTTGGCGCGATACCACTTGTTCGAGGTAATGAAGGACAGAACGCCTTGTGGCTTGAGCAGCTTGACCGACCGCTCGTAGAAGAACACGTAGAGGTCAGCGCGACTGCTGCCGCATTCGTATTGATATACATTTTTTAGAACCGGCGTTAGCTCCTTGATGTCCTCGTGCCGCACGTAGGGGGGATTGCCGATTACGATGTCGAACACCGCTTCGGAATTGTCGCGAGCACGCGGCATGCCGAACATCCATTCCACGTCGAAGAAATCGGCATAGCGGTTCTGGTCGAACGGGTCCCAACGCGCCATGCGGTCGGCATCGCGCGTGGTGACGAAGCCGTCGCGCTTGAGCAGCGCGACCAGTTCCTCGTGCAGCTTCTGCACCTTCTCCTTACGCCGTTTCTTAGTGGCACGGGTGCGGGAGGTGAAGTAGGCGGCGTTGGCGTCGCGCAGTTCCGCTTCCTTCTCGGCGATGGCCGGATCGTCGAGCAGCGAGCCCTGGGCGCCGTGGCGCGGCACGCCGAACAGGGTATTGGCCGCGACGATCTTGGTTTCGAGGTTGGGCAGCGGCGTGATATTCCAGTTGGGCTTTGCCTTGTCGATGGGCTGGCTGACGATCAGCGCAATGAAGAAACGCAGCTTGGCGATCTGCACGGCAATCGGCTGAATGTCCGAGCCGAAGATGCATTTTTCGATCAGGTAAAGCTTGCGCGTGTAGTCCGCATAGGCCGGATCGGCGAAGTCCTTCTTGTGTTTTTCCAGCGCGGCTTCGGCATCGGAGATTTCCGCATCGCGCTGCACCGGGTCGGGCGTCTTGCGCGCTCCGGCCAGGCGCTGCTGCAAGGGGGCGAGATTCTGTTCGCGCCAGCGGCGGTTGTCCGGGTCGAGCTTCTTCAGGGCGACGAACAGCTTTGCCAGGATGCCCATGGGGAAGGCGCCTGAGCCGCAGGCTGGATCGAGCACCTTGAGGTTTTCGATGGCGGCGACCAGTGCGCCGGCTTCCGCCTCGCTGAAGTCGTGGCCGGTGTCGGCGTGAGAGAGCAGGCGTCGGAGCTTGCCATCCAGCTCATCCGTCTTCGGAAGGTGGCGAGAGAAATAGGCGATGAGCGCCTCGTCCACCATGTAATCGACTACCTCGCGCGGGGTGTAGAACGAGCCGGACTGCTTGCGCGCGGTGCTGCGCGTATCCGGGTTGTAGCTGGCCAACAGGTTTTCGAACACCTTGCCGAGCAATTCCGGATCGAGCGCGACTTCTTCATCCAGCGGGGTGTTTTCGTCGATGGTGAATTTGTAGCCGCCCAGCAGATCGATCAGCCCCTTGACCGGGTAGCGCTTACCCTTGGTTTCGAATTCCGTATTGAGTGCCGCGTCATCCGTACCGCCGAAGAACAATTTGTTGGGAACATGGGCACGGGCCTCCGGACGGCGGGAGAAACCATCGATGCGCAGCACCCAGCCGGTGCCTTCCTTGACGGCGAGTTTCTTGAGGTCTGGATTGCGCTCCAGGTCCTTGTCGGTCAGCGCCTCGTCCAGGCATTCGAATAGCCCGCCGTTCAGGAACGGCACGTTCGCGAAGTGCTCGGCCAATACTGCGTCGGGGTTTTGAAAGGCTTCCTTGTGCCGGTACACCAGGGAGATGAGGTAATCGCCCTTCATGCCGGAGCCATCCTTGGCCCAGCGGCGTTCCGCACCCATGTCCACGTTGAGCGTGGCGAAAAACAGGTTTTGCAGGATGGCGTGGTAGTAATGGCTTTCATCCGCCGTCTCGCCAGGGCTGACTTTCAGAATGGCCTTGAGGGCATCGCGGTCGAACAGGGCCTCCGGCACCAGCCCGCGCTCCTTGATGAACCAGACGAAGATCAGGCGCGTGAGCAGGCGGATAACGCCGATGGCATCGCGGTCTGCCCCGCCACCCTGCGGAAAACGCACTTCCTTGACCGCCCAGAGGTACCACCAGGCCAGTTGCTTGTAGAAATTCTCGTTGAGCTTCTGGGTGGACAGGGTCTCGATCCAGGCGTCGTAGAGTTCGCGAAAGCTGGACGGCCGGCGCTTGTCGCCAAGACTCTTCAGCGCCAGGCTCGCCAGAATATCGAGGTGCGCACGATGCGGATTGGCTAGCCGCACATCCTTGATGACGGTGATGCGGCTGTCGATGACATCGCGGCTGGTATCGCGCAGATTCTGGCGCCGGTCGATGACGGCCAGGGAAAACAGGCTGCCATGCCTGAACAGCAGGATGCCCGGCATGGGAAAGCGCTTGTTCAGTTCGCGGGCGATGGCCGCCAGATCGGTGCGCGACCATTGCTCATCCATCAACTCGATGGCCAGGAAGACGAAGGATTCGATCTGGCTGCGTGCCAGTTTGCTGTCTGTGCCCAGCGGCGCCTGCCCCACGGCCAGGGACGGAATTTCATCGTTGGTCAGCTGAAAAATGAAAGCGCAGGATTTCCAGCGGTCTGCCTTGACCTTGTGGCGATTGATCGGCCCAAGCTCCGGCTTGAACTGCTCGATGTTGCCGAGCAAGGCTTCAGCGCTGGTGCCAAGATCGGCGGTCTTTTCGCTGGAATATCCCAGAACGTCCAACAACTTTTTCGAGGCAGCTGCCAATCCGGTTCTGGTGAATGCCTGCAACGCAGCCTGTAAGGCCTTGCGGCGGTCAATAGGGTTTTCAGGCATCGTTCTTGTCCTTGATGACCAGCCAGGTGATGAGTTCAAAATCGGCTGCGTGCTTTATCTGCTTCGATGCATCAGTAAGCTTGCCGCCGCGCCCGGCAAAAAGGTTGCCGACGCTCTTGCGGCCGAATTGTGCGGCGATGGCTGAAACCGCCTTGTCGAGCAGGCTGCTGTACTGGCTCATGTCTTCACCATGTTTCGTCTGGGCATCGAAGAGTTCGCAGAGATCGGCGTAAGGCTCCGTCTTGCCCTGGCTCACGGCACGGAAGATTTCGAGTACCTGCTTGGGGCTGGTGAAGTTGTAGCGAACCTCACCATCGTCACGGATGTAGACGAGGAAATACGGCTGCAGCGGATTGACGGCTTCGTTGCCCGCAGCCTCGATGCGTTGCTTGAGGCAATAGATGGCGCCAGGCTTGATGGTCTGGTATTCGGCGTGGGGCGGCACGACTGCGTAGAGGCCGAAGGGCGCCTCTTCGAGCTTTTCGCGGTTCGCTTCGATGTAGGCCGCCAGTTCCATGCGGAAATCATCCAGCGTGAATTCGTTGAGGGCGACGGACTCGTTGAAGTCTTCAAGGTCGAGTACCTCGTCCTTGAGCCGGAGCAGTTGTTTGTCTCGGTAACGCAAGTCTTCCTGAATCAGTTCACGCAAGTCTTCCGCCTGCAGGATGTTGTCCTCGGCAGTGGCGGCGATGTCCACCAAGGCCATGCGCGCCTCGACGCGGTTCTTCAGGTTGATGTATTTGTTGAGATCGGGCGTCGGCCAGAAGTTGACGAGCTGGATTGCCGAGTTCGGACTGCCGATCCGGTCGATCCGGCCGAAGCGCTGGATGATGCGCACCGGGTTCCAGTGAATGTCGTAGTTCACCAGCAGATCGCAATCCTGAAGGTTCTGGCCTTCGGAGATGCAATCGGTGGCGATGAGGATGTCGATCTCACCGTCCTGTGGCATGGACTTCATCTTGGCGCGCTGCTTGGCGCGGGGTGCGAAGTTGATGAGTATCTGGGTGAAGTCGGCATGGCCGAAGGTGGTACGGTTTGGCTTGGCACCACCGGATACCAGCGCGATATGCACGTTCAGCTTTTTGAGCGCCCATTCCTCCAGTTCCTCATAGAGGTAGGCGGCTGTATCGGCGAACGCGCAGAACACGATGATCTTGCGGTTCTCCTGGCCGCCAGCATTGGTCGTGGGTTGTTTGACCTTGTGCTCGATGATTTTCTTGAGTTCAGCAAGCTTGGCATCGCGCTTGGCGTCGACCGACTGCGCGGCGTCGGCGAGCAGGGATAACTGCTGCTTGTCGGTGGCGAGGTCTTTCAGCCAAGCGGCGACATCAAGGTGCTCCATCCGGAAGCGTAGCTTCCCGCCCACCTGAAATGCTTCGGCAAGGTCTTCATCCTCTTCCTCGGGTTCGGCGAAAAAGTCAGGTTGCACATCGTCCGCTTCCGCCTGTCGGTGTTCCTGAAACTGCCGCAGCCGATTTTCCAGATCCTCGATCTTGCCGACGGTGCGCTCCATCGTGATGGCGAAGGAGTGCACTGAGCTTTCCAGTCGCTTGAGGAAATTCACCTTCATCATGCCGATGAGGAATTTTTCCCGGTTTTCCTGGCTGAAGTTGAGAATGTTCCTCGCCTCGTATTGAGCCTTGAACTGAGGCAGCACATAACGCGACGGGTTGAACAGCGAGAGCTGGTAGTTGCTGATTTCGTCGTTGAGGCGGTCGTAGGAGAGGAAGCGCCCTTTCAAGTCGATCTCTGAAAACACGGATTCCGGTTTCTTGCGCTTGGGGAACTGGCCGATCTGCACCAGCGATGCCCGATAGTATTTCTGGATGTGTTTGCGCGAACGGGCAATGGTTAGCTCATCGAGCAGGGTGAAAAATCCCGCCGATAGCCGGTCCATCAGGTCGCGGGCATCCTTCTCGCCGGCGCGCTTGGCCCATTCCATGAAGGTTTTCTGTGCCGTCGTCAGCGTGTCCTTGATGCTGTGGATGCCGAAACTCGTCGAAAACGCGGCGTCGCGGCCCTCGGTGACGAAGTAGATTTGGTTGCGCAGATCCTTGAGATCGTTGTTGACCGGCGTGGCTGACAGCAACAGTACCTTGGTTTTCACGCCGGTCTGGATGATGTCTTCCATCAACCGTTCGTACCGGCTCTTGCGGATGATGTTGCCGTCCTCGTCGCGCTTACCTTTGGTGTTGTTGCGGAAGTTATGCGATTCGTCGATGACGATGAGATCGAAGTTGCCCCAGTTGAGGGCCGCCAGATCAATGCCATCCACCTTGCCGGTTTCCCGCGATAGATCGGTATGGGATAGAACCGTGTAGCCGAAGCGGTCACGCAGGAACGGATTCAGCTCGCTGTTGTTCTGGGCGAGATATACCGTCCAGTTGTCACGCAGTTTTTTGGGGCAAAGGACGAGAACGCGCAGATTCCTCAGTTCGTAGTACTTGATGACGGCCAGCGCCGTATACGTTTTGCCCAAGCCGACGCTGTCGGCCAGGATGCAACCGTTATGGGCATTGATCTTGTGGATTGCACCTTTGGCACCGTCCTTCTGGAAGTCGAACAACGCCTTCCAGATGTCCGTATCGACAATGGCGGTGCGGTCAAATAGTTGGGCGTCGTCGGCCTGGCCTGACAGGAAGCGTTCGAAGACGTGAAACAGGGTCTTGAAGTAGATGAACTCCGGCGCGTGATTGACGTAGAGCTGCTCCAGATAGCGCAGCACTTCTGCTTTGACGTCGGCGACCAGGCTTTCGTCGGCCCATAGTTGATCGAACCATTCCTTGAGCTCGGCACGATCACGGTCGCCGTCGACAATCAGGTTGAGTTCGATGTTGGGGGTTGCCGACAGTCCAAGGCCGCGCCGGGTGAAGTTGGAACTGCCGAGGATGGCATGCTCACGCCGGCCATCGTCGATGTGGTACAGCTTGCCGTGAAGCAGGTTGGCTTGCCGGACAGAACGGATGTCCACCTTCTCGCGTATCCAGGCGGCACAGCGGCGAGCGATTTCCTTTTGCTGCAGTCGATTGGCCAGTTCAAGGCCTTCGTCTTCTATCTTGAACGACTTCTTGTCAGTCTTATCGGGATCAAGCGAGGCAATGAACCGTGGCTCGCCAAAGAGAAAATTCAGGTGTTCGATGCTGTCCAGTTCGGCGGACAGTGCTTCGTAGGCGTATATGGTGAAGTATGCCGAGACAACCGACAAATGACTTCCTGTATTGATCTTCTCGACGAGAAAATCCGCAACCTTGCCGCGCGTATGGTTGTCGCGGATGCCGAAGCTGTTAGGCCCGTTAGCTGCCATCGCGTTTCCTCGCGTCTTCTTCTCGCGCACCGCCGCTACGCACCCATTCATCGACCTCGGTGACCTTGAACTTCCAAAGGCGACCAATCCGATGGGCAGGCAGGCCCTTGGCATCGATCCATCTGTAGATCGAGTCCCGCCTTACGCCGAGATGTTCTGCAATCTGCTCGACAGACACCCAAGGCTCAGTCATTTCCGAACTCCATCGAGATTGAAATGGACAGCATAAAGTCGCACTAAATCGCAAAGGCCACAATTTAACAGGTTGCTGAAGACGCGACCAGTGCTTGATGCGAACTGCATCAGAAATAGCTTGGCTTCCCTGTAGAACAGCGCGTTCATGTGCTTGTCGTCAATCACCACCCGGAGCCCACGATGAATACCAAGCCAACCGCCCTCGATGCCTACCTCGCCCGCACTGCTGCCATCCACGCCAAGCTGGAACGGCTGCAAGAACTCGCCGATGACCATTTCGGTCATGACCCCGATGCCATCCATTGGGGCCACGTCGGCGACCTCGGGCGGGTGGAGGCCGGACTGGATGAACTGCTGGCGATTTTCGGCGGCGATGAGTGACGACACCCATCAACTACCGGAGATCGCCATGACCACCCAAGCCAAACTCACCGACACCCAAACCGCCATTCTCAAGGCCGCTGCCGGCCGCCCGGATGGCAGTATCGAACCCTTGCCGGCCAACCTGCGCGGCGGTGCCCGCACCAAGGTCATCGAGGGTTTGCTTGCCCGAGGGCTCGTTGCGGAATCCGAAGGCAACCATCTCCTCACCGATGCCGGCTACGTCGCCGTCGGCAAGCGGCGGCCCGTCCCCAAGGGTGTCCAGAAAATGGACGCCCCCGATGCCCTCACGAATTGCGAGGCCACCCACGCCCTCCAGAAATTGGAGGCCACCGCCACCGCCATTCGCCCCGGCACCAAGCTCGCCGCGATCATCGACGCGATGCGTCACCCTAGCGGCGCGACCATTGCCCAGATGATGGCCAGCTCCGGCTGGCAGGCCCACACCGTTCGCGGCGCGATCTCCGGCATGGTCAGGAAGCGCCTCGGTTACGCGGTGGTCACCGAGAAGGGCGCGGACGGGCAGCGGGCCTATCGCATCGCCTGACTGCAAACCGCCCAAGGGTATCGCTTCAATCGATACCCTTTTCTTCGGCCAAATCTCAGGGTGGCCGTTTTGCCATTATTCAGCCCTGAAATCGCCGGAAACCCTCGCCAGCACTGGCTGGAATAGGGGTGACCGTTTTCCGGTTTCAAGGGGGTGAATTCAACTCACACCCCTGCCAAGGTGCAAACCGCAAACCCTGCAAACCTCGGTTTGCACCCTGACGCTATCGATGCGCCGCGCTCGCGCCCCCCGTATTGGAATATGACCAGTAAGGA
>JAKAFK010000059.1 GCA_021817985.1 Pseudomonadota bacterium
TTCCGATCTGGACCGGGCGTCCGAGTTGGGCCGCGAACTGGATCCGGACAATCCGCTCTATGCGCACCCGCTAAGCCCGGGCGGCAAGTCGGCACAATCCGCTGTACCCGCGCAGCCTGTGCCCGTCGATGAGGCAGCGGGCATGCCTGCGGAGGCGGCGCCAGCCCCGGCGCCTGCCGACGCGATCGCCGCTTTCGCGCCGCTGGAGGGCGAGGAGCGCCTGCCAGAGCCCGGCGTGCCGCCAGAGGATATGCCCGTCGAGGATGTCGGCCTTGGGTTGGATCTTGACCTCGAGACCATTGCGCCCACTCAGGCAGCGACGCCAGCCGTCGAGACGCCCGCTGCGGAACCCGCAGCCCTTTGGGAGCTCCCCGATTCGCTCGATTTTGACCTGAGCAGCCTCGAGCAGGCGGGGGCTACCGCCGAGACGCCGCCTGTGGCCGAAACGGCGCCGGTCGGCGACGACGTGCCTGAGGCGGAACTCAGTCCGGTCCTCGAGGAAGAAACCAGTGTGCGCTCCAGCGCCGCTGATGCGCAGGCGCGTCCACCCATACTGGAAGGCGCGCCTTCCGTCGAGCTGCCTGCGCTGGACCTCGATCTTGGGGAGACCGCGCAAGCCCCGCTGGAGGCCACGCCTGCCGTGCCGTCGGTCCCGACGGACGCGGTCCATTCGCTCGACTTCGAGCTCAGCCTGCCCGAGGCGCCCGTCGCCGCGAGCAGTGTGCCGAGCCCATCGGACGCCCCGGCGCCCTCTGCCGGCGAGGCGAGCCTCGACTTCGATTTCGGCCTGGAGGACGAACTGGCGGGGCCGGCCCCTGAGGAGGAATCTGCGGCGGCGAGCCCCGGTCTGGATCTCTCGGGCATCAGCCTCGATTTGGATGAACCCGGCGAAGTGGTGGAGGTGCCGGCAGTCGCAGCCTCACCCGAAGATCTCGATGACGAGGTCGCGACCAAGCTGGATCTCGCGCGTGCGTATCTCGACATGGGAGACAAGGAGGGGGCGCGGGAGATTCTCCAGGAAGTGCTCAAAGAGGGCAACCAGATCCAGCAAGACGACGCGAAGGGCTTATTGGCCGAACTGGGCTGAAAGGCGCCGTCGTCTCGCTTCTTCGTTGAGATGTCTTCACGCCGCCTGAAGGCGTGTGCGCCTGAGGCGGCTGCCCAAGCGGACGTGCATGCCGAGCCAGAGGGCCGCGTTCATCGATGATGCACGATCCCATGCGGGTTGAGCAGGCGCTTTCCCATGCGCGGGCGCTGCTCCAGGCCAATCTGACGCCTTACGGCGTCCTGGCGGCAGGCCGCACGCCGGCCGCTGAAGCGCGGCGTTATACCCGGATCTTCGGGCGGGATGCCGCCATCTGCGCACTGGGCATGCTCGTCTCCGGCGATCCGACGCTCTGCTCTGGGGCGCGCAATGGGTTGCTCACCTTGGCACGCTACCAGGCGGCCAACGGCCAGATTCCGAAGTACGTCGACGCCGAACGCGGACAAGCCGATTTCTGGTACTTGGGCTGCATCGACGCGACCCTCTGGTGGCTCATCGCGGTCAAACTGTTCTCCCGCCTATCGGGGGACGCCAGGATCGAAGAGGAGCTTGCCGAGCCAAGCCGCAAGGCGTTGACCTGGCTGGGCTGCCAGGAGCATCCGCAGATCTGTCTTGTACGCCAGGACGAGGCCTCCGACTGGGCCGACATCATGCCGCGCTCGGGTTTCGTGCTCTACAGCAATGCCCTCTGGTATTACGTCAAATGCTTGTATGGGCTGCCCCACCGAGAAGCCACGAAGTTCCACTTCAATCACCTCTTTTATCCGTTTTCCAACGATGTGCCTGACTATCGCCGGCTGCGGTTATTGAGGCACTACGTGCGCAATCGCGCCAAGAGGAGCGAGCTTTATTTGAGCTTCGTCAATTTCTCATTCTGGGGCGCGGAAGGGGATGTCTTCGGCAATATCCTGGCGATCCTGATGGGGCTCGCCGACGACGGGCCCGCCAACCGGATCGCGCATGTTCTCGAGCAGGCGAGCGCAAGCAGCCCATATCCGATGGTCACGGTATTGGAGCCCATCGCCGCGAAAGATCCGCTCTGGCGCGCCTACATGGGACGGCACCGGCAGAACCTCGCATGGCAATACCACAATGGCGGTGTGTGGCCTTTTATCGGCGGATTCTGGGTCATGGCGCTGTGCGCCTTGGGCAAACGCAAAAGCGCCATGACGGAACTGCAGCGCCTGGCGTCGGCGAATGCGGTGGGAAACTGGGGGTTTGTCGAGTGGTTCCATGGGCGTACGGGCGAAGCGCGCGGCATGACCGGGCAGTCGTGGAACGCGGCCATGTTCCTGCTCGCCCATTATGCTCTGGAGCACCGCGTATTTTAGCCGATGGGAAGCGCCGTCCGGCCCGCGCTTCAAGCCATGCGATGGCGAAAAAGCCAAGCGGCGGCGGTCATGGACAGGAAGGCGATGAGGGCGAGGGGCCAGTATTGCGGCCAGAGATTGGCGAGGGTGTCACCCTCCAGAAACACGCCCCGGACGATCACCAGAAAATAGCGCATGGGATTCGCGTAGGTGAGCTCCTGCACAATGACCGGCATATTCCCGATAGGGGTCGCGAAGCCTGAGAGAATGATGGACGGCACGAGAAACAGGAAGGCGCCCAGCAGGCCCTGTTGCTGCGTCACGGCCAGGGACGAAATCATCAGGCCCACGCCGATGGCGGCCAGCAGAAACAGCAACATCCCGATGGCCAAAGGAAGCACGCTGGCGACGAAGGGCACCTTGAACCAGAGGACTGCCATGACGGCGATGAACGCGCCTTCCAGCGCCCCGGTGATGAGCCCGGGCAATGCCTTGCCGGCAAGGATTTCGGCAGGGGTCATGGGCGTGACGAGCAGCTGATCGAAGGTACCCTGTTCGCGTTCCCGCGCGACGGACAGGCCAGTCACCAGGAGGGTGACCACCAGCATGAGCAGGGCGACGATGCCCGGGACGATGAACCACCGGGAGAGGAGGTTCGGATTGAACCAGGCACGCACCACCATGCGCGCAGGGGGGACACCCCAGTGGTGTTCCGCGGCCCAGCGCCGGTCGAACCCGAGCAGGATGCTGTTCACATAGTTGAGCGCGACGCTTGCCGTATTGGAATCGCGGCCGTCGACAATCACTTGCACCGGTGCCGAGCGGTGCAACAGGAGGTCGCGATCGAAGTGCGGCCCGATGTGGATCACGAAGAGCGCGCGCTCGTCATTGATGATCGGCGCGATTTGGCGGTTGGCTGCGAGCGTGGCCACCTGCTGAAAGTTGGCTGATCCCCGGAATCCGGCGAGGAGCTCGCGGGCCGCCTGGCCCTGATCCTCGTTGTAAACGGCATAGGGGATGTGGTTGAGATCGAAGGTGGCGGCGTAGCCGAAGACGAGGAGCTGGATGAGCGGCGGGCCGATGAGCACCACCCGGCTCTTCTTGTCGCGCAGCAGCGCGAGGAACTCCTTAACAACGAGCGCCCAGATGCGGGTCCACATTAATCGAGCCTCTTCTTTGAGCGAAGTGCCGTCACCCCGAGGAAGAACACCGCCATCAGTCCCAAGGCAAGGCCGTTCTTGAGCAGGATCGGCCAGATGTCGCCGGCCAGGAAGATCGTCTGCAGAATGGCGACGAAGTAGCGGGCGGCGATGAGATGGGTGAGGAGCCGAATGGGCACCGGCATCGAGCGGATGTCGAAGATGAAGCCGGAGAGGATGAAGGCCGGCAGAAAAGTGACGATGATCGCGATCTGGGCGGCCGCGAATTGATTGCGCGCCGCGCTGGAGATGAGTAGTCCCATGCCTAGCGCCGCCAGCAGAAACAGGGCGGAAAGCAGCAGCATGACCCAGAAGCTTCCGACGAGCGGCACCGTGAAAAGCCATACCGCGAGCGCGACTGACAGCAACATGCCGCCGATCCCCATAAGAAAATAGGGGACGAGTTTGCCGACGATGATTTCACCCATCGTCGCGGGCGTCGCCATCAATGCCTCCATGGTGCCGCGTTCCCATTCGCGCGCGACGACCAGCGCGGTGAGCAAGGCGCCGATGAGCGTCATGATCACGGCGATGAGCCCCGGAACGAGATAATCCCGGCTGCGCAGGGCCGGGTTGAACCAGATGCGTGGGTCGGCGCGGATCGGGAACGCGCGGGAAGACGCCTGGTCGACGGCCCGGCGCGCGAGCCAATTCTGCCACATGCCCTCCAGGTAGCCTTCGACGATCCGGGCGTTATTGGCATCCACCCCGTTGACCTCGGCGGCCACCGGTGCCGATGCGCCCTGCGCCAGCTTGCGGCTGAAGTCGCTTCTCAGCCACAGAATGCCTGCGGCCCGGCGTTGCATGAGGGCCTGACGGGCGGCATGAATGCTGGGGTACAGCGTCGGCGTGAAATAGGGCGATTGCTGCAGGCCGCCGACGAAGGCCGACGTGTCGGCCGTCGGGTGATCGACGACCACGGCAACCGGCACGTGCTTGGCGTCGAGCGAGACGCCGTAGCCGAAGAGGAAGAGCAGCAGCACAGGCATGACGAAGGCGATGGCGATCGCCGAGGGATCGCGCACAATCTGAATGAACTCCTTGCGAATCAAGTGCTTCACGCGCTGCGCATTCATGAGGCTCTCCGCATCTGGCGCTCATGCGCTTCGATCAGACGGATGAAGGCGTCGTCCATGCTGGGATCCGGATGCGCTTCGTCGCGCGCACTCGCCCGAATGTCCTGCGGAGAGCCATGGGCCAGGACTTCTCCTAGGGACATGAGCACCAATTGGTCGCAGTACTCGGCCTCGTCCATGAAGTGGGTCGTGATGAGTACGGTGACGCCGCTTTGCGCGAGGCTATTGACGCGCTGCCAGAATTCGCGCCGCGCGAGGGGATCGACGCCCGAGGTGGGTTCGTCGAGGAAGAGGATCGGCGGTTCATGGAGCAGTGCGCAGGCGAGCGCCAAGCGCTGCTTTATGCCCAGCGGCAGGTCGTCGGCGTTCGTGTCCCGGTACTCGCCCAACTGAAACTCATCAATCGCCCAGGCGAGGCGTTCCCGCCGCTTGCCGCCGCGCAAGCCATAGGCCGAGGAGAAGAACGCGAGATTTTGCGCACCGCTCAGGTTTCCATAGAGCGAGAAGCGCTGTGAGACATAGCCGATGCGCGCGCGCGCCGCGGCTCGGGCGTGGCGCATGTCGACGCCGGCCACCCGCAGCGTGCCGGAGGAGGCGGGCAAGAGGCCGCAGAGCATGCGAAAGGTCGTGGTTTTGCCGGCGCCGTTCGCCCCCAGAAGGCCGAACACCTGGCCCTTCTTGACCTCGAAGCCGATGCCGGCGACGGCCTCGAAATCGCCAAAGAACCGCCGCAGTTCGTGGACCTCGATGATGCTGTCGATGGGTGGGGGGGCGGCCGCCGCTGGGGATGGCGCGGCGATCACGGGGCGCGCGGACGTGGCTTCGCCGAGCCGCGCCACAAAGGCATCCTCAAAGGTCGCGCCGACGGCCCGCCACTCTTCGGCGCCCTCCGGATGCGGGCGAGCGTCCGCGGTCAGCACGCGCACCCCCTGGGCCAGGATGCGCGCATCCTGTATCTGCGGCCTTTGCTGGAGCCGATCCTGCAGCTTCCGTCTTCCCAGGGCCTCTTCCTGCACCAAATAGGTCCGGCCTTCGAGCGGCGCACGAAATGCCGCGGGCGTGTCGCGCCCCAGCACCTGGCCGCCATGGAGAAGGACGATTTCGTCGCAGCGCTCGGCTTCGTCGAAGTACGCTGTGCTCATGAGTACGGTCGCGCCTTCTTGCTTGAGCTGTTCGATGATGCGCCAGAGTTCGCGCCGGGCGATGGGATCCACGCCCACGGTCGGTTCGTCGAGCAGCAGCACGCGCGGCGCGCGCAGCAGGGCGCAGGCGAGCCCCAGTTTCTGCTTCATGCCGCCCGAGAGGGCGCCCGCGCGGCGCTTGCCGAAAGGGCCCAAGGCGGTGAGGGTCAGCAACGCCTGTTGGCGCTCCCGCCGGGTGACTTCGCTCAGCCCCTGCAATCCTGCGTGCAGGTCGAGGTTCTCCTGGACGGTCAGGTCCTCGTAAAGGCCGAAGCGCTGGGGCATGTAGCCGATCTGGGCCTGAATCCGGGAGGCTTCCCGGCGCGTGTCGAGCCCAAGCACCTGGACCTCGCCCTGGTCGGGCCACAGCAATCCCGCCGCCAAGCGCATGAGCGTGGTCTTGCCGGCGCCGTCGGGGCCCAGAAGTCCGGTAATGCGGCCGGGGCTCAAGGCAAAATCAAGGTCGCGCAACGCCTCGACCCGCCCGTGGCCGCGCGGGAAGCTTTTCGTCACCCCGAGGAAACGCAAAGGATCGCTCATGCATCACCCGCACGGGTGGGCGCTTAAGCGGGTTTGCGACTGTCCTCCGAGCGGGATGTCGACGGTGACGGGCATCCCCAGGCGCAGGCGATGCCCCGGATTGCAGGCGTACACCCGGACCCGATAGACGAGTTCGGTACGCAACTCCGGGGTTTCCACCGATTTGGGAGTGAATTCGGCGGTTGGCGAGATGAATCCGATCCATCCCGGAAAGCGTTGGCCAGGAAACGAGTCGCTTATGATCCAGGCCTTCAGGCCGGTGCGCACCCGGCCGAGCGCGCGTTCGGGCAGATAGGCGCGCACCCAGACGGGATTGTCGAGCGCCAGGGTGAACACCGGGGTTGCAGGCGTGGTCATGTCGCCCGGTTCGAGAATGCGGTCCTGCACGACGGCATCGGCAGGCGCATACAGGCGAGTGTCCGCCAGTTCCCGCCGGGCAAATGCAAGGCTTGCCTGATCGGCCTGCAATTGGCCTCGCGCGGCCGCGATGTCTTCCTTGCGGGGGCCCTTGATCGCCAGGATCAGCGCTTGGCGCGCGTGATCGAGGTTGGCCCGGGCCGTCTTGAGCGCGGCTGCGGCATCGTCCAGGCTTTGCTGCGAGACGAACTTCTCGGCTACGAGCTCCCGTTGGCGTCGCCAAGTGGCTTGGGCATTGGCGAGCACCGCCTGCGCGGCGGCTGCCTGCGCGCGGGCCTCGGCAATTTCCTCCGGACGGGAGCCTGCCAGCAGGCGGCGCAGAACCTGCTGCTGGCTTGCGAGCTGGCCCTGGTCTCGCGCGACGGTGTCCATGAAACGCGCCGGATCCAGTTCGGCCAGGAGGTCGCCCTTTTTGACCGTCGCACCCTCTTCGATCCGGATGTCCTGAATGCGGCCGCTGTCATTGAAGGCGGATTGCACCTGGCGGATGTCCACGTTGCCGTAGAGGGTCAGAACGTTGGAGGGCGGCCGCGTGCGGGTGAGCCAATAGACGAGCCCCCCCGCGACGGCCAGGACCACGGCGGCAATGACGATGCGCTTCTTTTTACTGATCCCCATTATGAGGCCTTCGCACAGTGGGTGGACGGCGCGGCGAGCGTCCCGCCCGGGTGCGCCAAAGAGGGATCGGGAACGCTCGCAGTGAGCAACTGTTAATCATTCTAACAAAAAGTGCTTGGATCTGGCTTCGCGCAGACAACTGCGTCCCCCCCCCATGTTGAGGCGCGTCGCGCCGCGTCCAGCCGAGTCATGGGCATTCGGCCATTCGCGCCTGCCTGGCGGTGCTGATCATCTTGACAGCTAGTGTTATGCCGTCTATTCATAGATGAGAGGTGTCCCGACGCCGAGGTCTGTTCGCGGCGTGCGGGTCCATCCGTGTCCGGAAATCGTGCCCTTTCGAGTGAACGAAGATGAGCGAACGTTACGATTACATCATCGTCGGCGCCGGACTCGCCGGCGCGTCGGCGGTCGAAGGGGTGCGCGAAGTCGACACCAGCGGACAAGTGCTGTTGCTGGGCGCCGAACCGGATCGACCCTACCACCGTCCTCCGCTGTCGAAGAAGCTGTGGTTCGGCGATGAGAAGGTGGAAGGCGTCTTCGTGCATGACGCCGATTTTTATGCCGAACAGGGCGTCAAGCTCGGCTTGGGCACGCAGGTCGTGAAGCTTGACCCCCGCGCCCGGACGGTGACGACCGCCGACGGATCGCAATACCAGTATGGAAAACTGCTGCTGGCGACAGGGGGGGTACCGCGCAGGCTCGCGATCCCCGGCGGCGATATTCCGGAAATCTGCTATTTCCGCACTCGGCAAGACTACCTTGCCCTCAGGGCGGGCGCGGTACCGGGCGCGCATGCCCTGGTCATCGGCGGCGGTTTCATCGGCTCGGAACTCGCCTGTGCGCTCGCGCACGCCCAGGTGCAAGTGACGATGCTCTTTCCCAGCAGCCACGTGTGCAGCCGCGTTTTTCCGCACGGGTTGGGAGATGCCCTGGGTGCGCGGCTGTCGGCACGGGGGATCACGATTCTGGCCTTCGACAAGCCGATTTCCATTCACCATACCGGGCACCGGTTTCATACCGAGACGGAAGGCGGCCGCAAGATCGAATCGGACCTCCTGGTGGCAGGGGTGGGCGTCTCGCCGGCGACGGAACTTGCTCTCCAAGGCGGCCTCCGGGTCGACGGGGGGATTTGCGTCAATCAATATCTGCAAACGAGTGCCCCGGACATCTATGCCGCTGGCGACAACGCCGTTTTCCCTTCCGCGCTTCTGGGCAGGCCCGTGCGCGTCGAGCACTGGGACAACGCGCTCAACCAGGGAAGGCTCGCCGGGAAGAACATGGCGGGGGCCCACGCGCCTTACGCCTATTCGCCCTATTTCTTCTCGGACCTGTTCGACTTTGGGTACGAGGCGGTGGGCGATGTGGATGCTCGCCATGAAACCTTCGCCGACTGGCAGCAAACGAACGAGAAAGGGGTGATTTATTACCTCGAGAACGCGCTCGTGCGCGGGGTCATGCTCTGCAATGTCTGGGGCCAGGTGGATGCGGCGCGTGCGCTCATCATGGCCCAGACGCGGGGGTCGGCGGAGGCGTTGCGAGGCGCGATTCCGTTCGGTGACTAGGCGGCTTATCGGGCGCGATGCCGCTCGAACGAGAGAGCCGCTGCGGAAGGCGTTCACGGCCGCGGCCCATGCGGTCAGGTTGCCTTGGAGGCAATCATCCGGGAGGCGTTCGCTTTTTTCCCAGAAATACACGCGGTGCCCGAAGGCGAATGCCTTTACGTATGGCCGGAGCCCGCAATCGGGCTAGAGGGAGAGGCTGTTCGCAGGCGCTCGAGCAACAGATGAAAATAGATTAGCCCGGCATAAGCGGACCAGGGGGCCAAGATCCGGCGCGCTTGCGCGTCATCAAGCGGTTCCTGCAATCCAAGAAAGCGCTGCAGATTGTTGCGTGCACCCACGTCCCCGCCCGGAAAAATGTGGGTGCGCCCCAGGCCCCGCAACAGGACATAGTCGGCGGTCCAGTTTCCGACGCCTGGCAACAGGCACAGCCGCTCCTTCGCCTCAATGTCGTCGAGTCGCGAAAGTGCCTCCCGCATGCAGGGCTGTGCGACCGCATTTCGGGCGATTGCGACGAGTGCCGCGCATTTGCGCCGATTGAATCCCAGCTCGCGAAGCGATTGGGGATCGATGTTCGACAACGCTTCGGGCGTGGGAAATGCCCTGTACGGCGTCCCTGTGCCTAGTGTGCCGAAGCGCTGCGCGAGACGATTGAGCAGTTGAATCCCGACGTCCAGGCTCAGCTGCTGGCAGGCCACCCCGTTGCACAGGGCTTCGAAGAGGGTTGCGAACTGCGGCGGCTTGACCCCTAAGAATCTCTTGACCAGACGGTGCAAGCGTTCATCCGCCTGAGTGGCTGCATAGAAAGCGGACAAATCGACGCCGATGCCCAGCATGCGTCTGAGGGTCGCGGCCGTGGCTTCGCGTTCACCCGCCGAGAGCCGTTGGGCGGAAATCCGCGCAACCAGTTCCGGGGCAGTGCAGGGGCCGGTCTGCGCGACATCGACGTCGATGACCTTGCCGTTGACGACGAGCGTCCGCTCGTAACCGTTGTCCCCCCACCGGTCCACCTGATTGGTCGCCCGCCTGCGCAAGGCCCAGACCGTCAGATCCAGGCGATAGGGGGCCACCGGACGCAGAAGCAGTCGGTGCACGCTCATGGCGCTGTCTCCTCAGCCTCCTCGCTTCGAGGCGGCATGACGGTACCATTGCATGAGAGGCCGAAGCGATGCGCGCGGGGGGCACCGCGCCGAGCCCGGAATTTGGTTTGACCTCGGGCAGGCGCGGCGATCAAATGCCGAGGCTTCGTCTGCTATCGTGGTAAAATTCAATTTTCGTGCCACGCTGCTGACCCATGCCCAATTTCATCAAAATGCGCGGTCCGCGCGCCCTCTCCTCGTTCCGCCTGGAAAAACTCACGCGTGCCCTGCAGGAAAAAAACGCGTCCGTCCTCGGGATCCACGCCGAATACTGGCACTTCGTGTCGGCCCATACGGAATTGTCGGCCCAGCAACGCGAAGTGCTTGCGAAGATCCTCACCTACGGCCCGAAGGCCTCGGCACAGCCCTCAGGGGGCAGCCTCCTTCTCGTGCTCCCGCGGCCGGGAACCATCTCGCCATGGTCGAGCAAGGCGACCGATATCGCCTGGCGTTGCGGGCTCGAGGCCATTGAGCGCATCGAGCGGGGTGTCGCGTACCATCTAAGCTTAGCTGTGCCGCTGCCGGACGACGAGATGGCCTCTTTGCACGAGCTCATTCACGACCGCATGACCGAGTCGGTGGTGCGCGACCTGGATTCGGCGGAGAGACTTTTCCAGCACGTGCCTCCCCGCGGCCTGGTCACAGTGGCGCTCATGGAGAACGGCAAGGCGGCGCTCGTCGCCGCCAATCGGAACATGGGGCTTGCCCTTTCTGAGGACGAGATCGACTATCTGGTCGAGCAGTTTGTGCGAGCGGGCCGGAACCCGACCGATGCGGAACTGATGATGTTTGCGCAGGCCAATTCCGAGCACTGCCGCCACAAGATCTTCAATGCCCACTGGGTCATCGACGGTGTTTCCCAGACGTCCTCGCTGTTTGCGATGATCCGCAACACGCATGCCCAGAATCCCGCCGGAACGGTGGTGGCTTACTCGGACAATTCGGCAGTCCTCGAAGAAGGCGTCATCGAGCGCTTCTATCCGGGCGGGCCTGACGGGGCGCGCTACGGCTATGCGCAGGAAGCCACGCATATGCTGCTCAAGGTCGAGACGCACAATCATCCGACGGCGATTTCTCCGTTTCCCGGCGCCGCGACGGGCTCCGGGGGCGAGATCCGCGACGAGGGTGCGACCGGATGCGGATCGAAGCCCAAGGCCGGCTTGACCGGCTTCTCGGTCTCCAACCTCAATATTCCGGGTTTGACCCGTCCATGGGAACGCTACGATGGGCCGGATGCCGTCAACCACACCTACGGCAAGCCGGGACGGATCGCCTCCGCCCTGTCCATCATGCTCGAAGGCCCGATTGGGGGGGCCTCGTTCAACAACGAATTCGGCCGCCCCAACCTGGCAGGATACTTCAGGACCTATGAGGAAACGGTGGCCGGCGAACGGCGCGGCTACCACAAGCCCATCATGCTGGCCGGGGGGATCGGGCAGATCGCCGCCCGGGACGCCTACAAGCGCGAGCTGCCGGTGGGCGCCGTGCTCATCCAGCTCGGGGGGCCGGGGATGCTGATCGGCCTGGGAGGCGGCGCGGCCTCGTCGATGGACTCGGGATCCAATGTGGAGAACCTCGACTTCGATTCCGTCCAGCGCGGCAATCCGGAGATGCAGCGGCGCGCACAGGAAGTCATCGACCGCTGCTGGCAGCTCGGGGAAGCCAATCCGATCCTGTCGATCCATGACGTAGGGGCAGGCGGTCTGTCGAATGCCTTGCCCGAGCTCGTGCATGGCTCCGGCCGCGGCGGCCGCATTCAGTTGCGCCATGTGCCCAGCGAAGAGTCCGGCATGTCGCCCATGCAGATCTGGTGCAACGAAGCGCAGGAACGTTACGTGCTTGCGATCTCCCCTGATCAGCTGGACCGCTTCAAGGCGATCTGCGAACGCGAGCGCTGCCCCTATGCGGTGCTGGGCGATGCGACCGGCGACGGCCGGCTCATCGTGGAGGACGCCCTGTCGGGCAGGCCCGCCGTGGACATGGATCTTGCCGTTCTGCTCGGCAAGCCGCCCAAGATGACGCGAGACGTGGCACACGTGTCAAGAGCCTTTCCGGCCATCACCTTCGACGGCATGGCGCTCAAGGAGGCGGCGTACCGGGTCTTGCGCCTGCCGGCGGTCGCCGACAAGACATTTCTGATCAGCATTGGCGACCGAACGGTCGGAGGCATGACCGCCCGCGATCAGATGGTCGGTCCTTGGCAGGTGCCGGTGGCCGATTGCGCGGTCACGCTGGCAGGCTATGCGACCTACCACGGCGAAGCCTTCGCCATGGGCGAACGCGCGCCTGTGGCGCTGATCGATGGCCCCGCCTCCGGGCGCCTGGCCATCGGCGAGGCGATCACCAACCTCGCCGCCGCATCGATCGGCGACATCGGTTCGATCAAGCTGTCCGCCAACTGGATGGCGCCGGCGGGTCACCCGGGAGAAGACGCCGCGCTTTATGATACGGTCAAGGCGGTGGGGATGGAGTTCTGTCCGGCCCTTGGCATCAGCATCCCGGTGGGTAAGGACTCGATGTCGATGAAGACCGTCTGGTCGCAAGGCGAGGTCCGGAAGGCGGTGACGGCTCCTCTGTCCCTCATCATATCGGCCGTGGCGGCCACTTCGGATGCGCGCCACACCCTCACGCCCCAACTGCGCACGGATGCGGGCGAGACCGATCTCCTGTTGATCGATCTTGGGGCAGGGCGTTGCCGCCTGGGCGGCTCCGCGCTCGCACAAGTCTATAATCAAGTGGGGAATGCGTGCCCCGACGCGGAGGCGGGCCCCCTGAAGGCGTTCTTCGAGGTCGTGCAGGCCCTCAACCGCAAGGACAAGATTCTCGCCTATCATGACCGCTCGGATGGGGGGCTTTTCGTGACCCTGGCCGAGATGGCCTTTGCCGGACACACGGGGATCACGGTCGATCTGGACGAGCTGTGCTTCGAACGCATTCGCTACGGGGTGGAGCGCTCCGGGGAAGAGGAGCCGGAAATTGCGGCGGGCCAGTTCACCGAACGGATCTATGGGGTCTTGTTCAACGAGGAACTGGGCGCCGTCATGCAGGTGCGCCGCAGCGACACCCCCGAAGTCATGGAAGCATTCTTCGGCGCCGGGCTGCGCAGCGAATTCCATGTCATCGGCAGCCTCAATGGGGAAGATTGCCTATGCTTCACGCGCAACGAAGGCGAGCTTTTCCGGGAGAGGCGGGAAGACCTGTACCGGGCATGGTCGGAGACGACGCTCGCGATCCAAAGGCTGCGCGATAATCCCGAATGCGCCCAGCAAGAGCATGACGGGCCCCGGGACGCGAAGGACCCCGGGCTCAACGTGCATCTGACCTTTGACATCGCGGAGGACATCGCGGCGCCCTTGATCGCGACCGGAGGCAGGCCACGCATGGCGATTCTCCGCGAGCAAGGGGTCAATGGCCAGGTGGAGATGGCGGCGGCCTTCGATCGCGCGGGATTCGAAGCCGTGGATGTCCATATGAGCGATATCCTTTCGGGGCGGCGATCGCTTGCGGAGTTCAAGGGCTTCGCCGCGTGCGGCGGATTCTCGTATGGCGATGTGCTGGGAGCGGGTGAAGGATGGGCCAAATCGATCCTCTTCAACGCGCGTGCCCGGGAAGCGTTCGAGGACTTCTTCGCCCGCACGGATTCATTTGCCTTGGGGGTGTGCAACGGCTGCCAGATGATGAGCAATCTTTCCGGCCTGATCCCAGGGGCGCAGCATTGGCCTCATTTCGTGCGCAACCGCTCGGAACAGTTTGAGGCGCGCTTCACCCTGGTGGAGATCGTCCCATCGCCGTCCATTTTCTTCGCCGGGATGGCGGGCTCGCGCATGCCCATTGTCGTCTCCCACGGGGAGGGTTATGCGGAGTTCAGCGACGCTCATGAGAGGAAGGCCCAGGTCGCGGTACGCTATGTGGACAACTGGGGGGAACCGACGGAGCGCTATCCTGCCAACCCCAACGGCTCGGCCGGTGGCATCACGGGACTCACTACGGCCGACGGACGCTTCACCATCATGATGCCGCATCCGGAGCGGGTATTCCGCACCGTTCAGAACTCCTGGCATCCCGCGGCATGGGGCGAGGATTCGCCGTGGATGCGCATGTTCCGCAACGCGCGGCGGTGGGTGGGCTGACCGGGCGCATCATGCCGGAAGATCCTTTCCTGTCCGGTCCATCCTCGAACGAGGCCGAGGGCACTGCGGGAAGCGACCGGCTCGACGGACAGTCGGCGGCGACGCCTTATTACAGTGACGAGGAACTCGATGCGCTGTATGAGCGGGACCCTATCGCGGCCATGCGGCTGTCTCGCGCGCAAGCGGTGGCCAGCCGACACGCGCAGGCGGCCCCTCGCCTTTCCGACCGCAATGCGGTTCCCCCGACGCATGAAGCGCTTGTGCAAGTTCTGGACGAGGCGCGGGGCATCCTTCTGCGGGACGGGGGCGATCTGGAATTGGTCGATGTGGTGGGCACGGTGGTGTGGGTGCGCATGAAAGGGGCTTGCGTGGGCTGTCCCAACGCCGTCCTCGACCTCAGGAATGTGGTCGAAAGAGTGGTGCGCGCGCGCTTTCCGCAGATCACCGAGGTTCGCAACACCTTTTGACAGGACAAGGCAAGCGCTCCCCGCCCCCGCACAACCCATCCGACTGATTTGCTGGGGTCTTCTTGCGCGCAACAATATAAACTGAGATTACACAGAATGCTCGGTGCACGGCTATGAAATACAAGGACTATTACAAAATCCTCGGGGTGGAGCGCACCGCCGCCGAGGACGAGATCAAGAAGGCTTACCGCAAACTCGCGCGCAAGTACCATCCGGACGTTTCAAAGGAAGCGAACGCCGAAGAGAAATTCAAGGAAGTCGGGGAGGCGTACGAGGTGCTCAAGGATCCGGAAAAGCGGTCGGCCTATGACCAGCTCGGGCGCTACCAGCCGGGACAGGAATTCAAGCCGTCGCCCGACTGGGAGCAGCATTTCGCGCACGGGCACGCGTTCAGCGAATTCTCGGGGCACGATTTCGGGGATTTCTTTTCCGAACTGTTCGGCATGGGGCGGGCTCGCCCCGGACACCGCGCCGGCGGCTTCGCCGCACGAGGTCAGGATTATGAATCCGGCGTGCAGATCTCCCTGGAGGAGGCCGCAACCGGCGTCGAGCGCGCGCTGCAGCTCGAAGTGCCGCAGGCCACGCCGGAAGGCTACATGATGCGGGTTCCCAAGACCGTCAAGATCCGAATCCCCAAGGGGGTGTCGGACGGACAGAAGTTGCGCGTGCCCGGCAAGGGCGGCACGGGCATGGGGGGAGGTGCGAACGGCGACCTCTATCTGACCATCCGGATCCTCCCGCACAGGCTGTTCAAGCTGAGCGACCATGATCTGTTCCTGGAAGTGCCCATATCGCCGTGGGAGGCGGCCTTGGGGGCGAACATCGAAGTGCCGACGCTCGAGGGCAAGGTCCGGCTCAAGATCGCACCCGGCGCGAAGGGGGGGCAGCGACTCCGCCTGCCGGGGCGAGGGATTCCCAAGCCGGGGGGAGGTCATGGCGATTTCTACGCGGTCTTGCAGGTCGTCACACCGGCTGACTTGAACCCGAAGGAAAAATCCTTGTTCGAGGCCCTGCGGGAGGCTTCCTCCTTCAATCCCCGCAGCCATATGGGCTAGGAGGCGACCGATGCAAGAGGCGTGCGACGCATTGTTTCTGGCGGCGGGCGACGTCGCGCTGACGCTGGAGCAGCTCAGCGAGGCGTCCGGGCTCGCGGCCGAGCAGATTGCCGTCCTTGTCGATTACGGTGTATTGCGCGCGCAAGGCGATGAGCCTGCCCGCTGGACGTTTTCTGCGAGCGCGGTCGTCATGGCGAAGCGGGGCGGACGACTGGCCCGCCATTTCGATTTGAACCCCGAAGGGATGGCGTTGGCGCTCATCCAGATGGAAAGGATCGCGGAACTCGAACGCCGGCTCCGTTGGCTGGAGTGCGCGCTACCCAGCGAGAGTCAGTGACGAAGGCCATTCGCATGCGCGATAGCATCGCGGCTCTGGGGTCCCGTGCGACGGTATTTTCCGCCAGGCCACCGGTTACAAGGGGCGCGTACGGGCGGGTAGGTACTTGATTGACGGGTGCGGGAAATTTGCTGCGCGTAGAGCGAAAAAGCGCGCCATGTGTCGCTGGCGGCCGCCGAGGAAACGTTCGCGGGGAGCAAGCTCCCCGCGAATCTTCGCTGCTTTTAGTGCGTTGGTGCAGGTGTGGGCTGATGGACCACGATCTTGGCGCCGGCGCGCAGACTGGATACTTCGCGCTGGACTTGCTCGCGCTGCAGCATCTGGACAATTTGCGGCTGGACTTGATCCAGAGGCCTTGTCCGTTTGGCCTCGAGCATGATGATGTGCCAGCCGAAGGGGCTTTGCACCGGCGTCTTGGTATAGGTGCCGGGTTTCAGCTCGGGCAGTGCGGCAGCAAACTGCGGGACGACGTTCCCAGGGGACACCCAGCCCAGTTCGCCGCCGGCCTTCTTGGAACCGGTATCGATGGAGTCGGCCTCGGCGAGCTTGCCGAAATTCGCGCCGTGGTTGAGCTTGGCGATGATGGCTTCGGCTTGCGCCTTCGTCTTCACCAGGATGTGGCGCGCCTTGTATTCCTGCAGCTCGGGGCTCAGCTTGGCATAGGCGGCCTTGATCTCCGGCTCGGTGACCGGATGGGACTTGAGATAACCCTGGATATAGGCGCTGGCAAGCACCGTGTCATGAGCGATCGCCAGTTGCGCGGCGACGGCCGACTGCTTTTCCAAGCCTTCCTTGGTCGCCTGCTGCGACAGGAGTTCACGCGCAATGAGCTCATTGGTGATGGCATTGCGCAGGGCCGGCGTGTCGGGCTGGCCTTGCGCCGTCGCCTGTTGGAGGAAGACTTCGAAGCGGCTTTGCGAAATCGGAACGCCGTTGACCGTCGCGATCACGGGTCCCGTTTGGGCGGCCGTTGCAGGCTCCTTGGCGTGGCAGGCGGACAAGCTCAACGCGCTCGCCAGGCAAAGAGCGAGTAACTGGGACATCTTGACTTGCATACAAAGTCCTTTTGCTGGTTGAGAGTGCTGGAACGATACGGGCCGCCAAGCGGTCCTGCGATGGGAAAGGCCGGGGGCAGTGACGCTAGCCGGGGGAGCCGGATCGATCTTCGGTGGGAGTATAAGCCTTTATGCTAAGTGCGTGAATCTCTTTTTGCATCATGTCGCGCAGGCTATCGTAGACAATCCGGTGGCGCGCGAGCGTCGACTGCCCTTCGAAGCGGGGAGAGACGATGCGCAGCTGGTAATGGCCCCCGCCGGACTTGGCTCCTTCGTGGCCGGCGTGCCATGCGCTCTCGTCTTCGATCTCAATCCGGGTGGGGGCAAGCTGGGCGAGCCGTTCCTGCATCTTTTCGATGGTGTTCATTTGGGGAGTACCTGCCGGAAGGGACGCACGAACACGCGCTCATAAACGCCCGCCTGCACATAAGGATCGGCGTCGGCCCAGCTCTGTGCCTCGTCGAGCGATGGGAAGTCGGCCACGATGAGGCTGCCCAGGAAGCCTGCAGGACCCGGATCCGGGCTGTCGATGGCGGGCATGGGGCCTGCCAGCACGAGCTGTCCATCGTCCTGGAGCCGCTCAAGCCGGGCCAAGTGCGCGGGTCGCGCCTCACGCCTTTTTTCGAGGCTCCCGGGCGCATCCTCTCCAATGATTGCGTACAACATCACTCGCTTCCTTCCACGCTTTCCACGCTGACATGCTTGGAGATCATGAACCCTTGACCCAGGGCGAAGAGGAGCATCAGTCCAGTCGACCAGAAGGCCTTGAAATTGACCCATACGTTCGTCGGGAAGTGGTAGGCCACATAGAGGTTGGCCGCGCCCATGAAGGCGAAAAAAAGCGCCCAGCTCACGTTGAGTCGGCCCCAGACCGGCTCAGGCAAGGCGACCTGTGTCTTCATCATGGTCTTGATCAGGTTCTTCTTGAAGAGGGCACTGCTGCCCAGCAGCGCAACCGTGAACATCCAGTCGAGCACGGTCGGCTTCCATTTGATGAACGTGGCATCATGGAACAGCAAGGTGGCGCCCCCGAAGACGACCACGATGACCAGGCTTGCCCAAAGCATGCCGTCGACTTTTCCGTGGCGGAAATAAACCCAGAGAATCTGGGCGAACGTCGCCGCGATGGTGACCCAGGTGGCGACGTAAATGCCACCCAACTTGAAGGCGATGAAGAAAAGGATAATCGGGAACAGGTCAAAAAAAAGTTTCATAAGAAATTTTGCGCTTGTTGATTGCCGGTCATCTTCACAAAAACCTGATGCGTTCCTTTTGACGGGCCTGGGCCCCAAGGGTTCACGCCCGTAAGCCAAAAAAGCTGCACCCTGCCTCTCACCGCGCAGGCGGTCGGCGCCGGGGCAACACCACATCTTAAGTGCCTACAGGGTTGCAGTTTAGCATAGGCGGGATCCGCTCACGCGGATGAAACTCCCCAGGGGAGAGTCCATTTTGCTATGATTTGGGCTGATATTCTCCATAAGCCGACGATGAACATCGATCTCCACTGCCATTCGAACGTCTCTGACGGGCTCCTTTCGCCCAGCGAGCTCGTTTGCCGTGCCCGCGAAAAGGGCGTTGGCGTGCTGGCCCTGACCGATCACGACGATGTCGGCGGGCTCGTGGAGGCGCGTGCGGCGGCACGGATCCACGGCATGCGGCTGATCGACGGGGTCGAGATTTCGGTGACTTGGCGCACGCACACCATTCATGTGGTGGGCCTCAACATCGATGCGCACCACCATCGGTTGTGCGAAGGGCTGCGGGGCATTCGACACGGCCGGATCGAGCGCGCAAAGCGGATTGCAATGGCGCTGGGCGCCCATGGCATCAAGGACAGTCTGGAAGGGGCCTACGCCTTTGCCGGCAATCCCCAGCTGATCGGACGCATGCATTTTGCACGTTTTCTTGTCGACGCGGGCCATGCACGAAACCTCAAGGCGGTATTCAAGAAGTTTCTCGTCAAAGGAAAACCCGGCTATTCGCCGCACCAGTGGGTCGAGCTGGGCGAGGCGCTCCAGTGGATCCGGGCCGCCGGCGGCATCGCCGTCCTTGCGCACCCGGGGCGCTACAACATGGGGGCGGGGACGATGCGCGACTTGCTGGTGGAGTTCAAGGCGCTCGGAGGGGGAGCGATCGAAGTGGTCACCGGCAGCCATCGCGCAGAACAATTTCCCGTCTTCGCCAAATATTCGGTAACATACGGGTTTTTGGCGTCCCGCGGATCGGATTATCACGGTCCTGGCGAAAGCTTCACCGAGCTGGGCGGCCTGCCCGAGCTCCCTGCGATGTGCGAGCCGGTCTGGCGAGACTGGCTATGAGACCGTTCCCCGTTGCCGGGCGCGAGCCGGGAACTCCCCGCCGTGCGCGGCAGGCGGCCGCAAGCCGGAGAGTCGAGGCGGCTAGCGATGCGGGCGGATCGTCGAATCGCCTCTCGCCACAATGTTGACCCATGGCCCAGCTCTTCAGCATTCACCCGGACAATCCGCAACCGCGCCTGATCAAGCAGGCGGCCGCGATCGTCAGCGGCGGCGGAGTGGCGGTGTATCCGACGGATTCCTGTTATGCCCTGGGCTGCAAGCTGGGCGACAAGGACGCGATGGGGCGGATGCGTCGCATCCGCCAGTTGGACGAAAAACATCACTTCACGCTGGTGTGCCGCGATCTGGCGGAAATATCGCGCTATGCGCGGGTCGACAACTGGCAGTACCGGCTGGTGCGGGCGAACACGCCCGGGCGCTATACGTTCGTCCTCAAGGCCACTCGCGAGGTGCCTCGGCGGTTGCAGGACCCGAGCCGCAACACCGTTGGCCTGCGCGTGCCCGACCACCCGGTGGCGATCGCGCTGGCGGCCGAGCTCGATGAGCCGATCGTGAGCACCAGTCTCATTTTGCCGGGCGAGTCGCTGCCCCTCAACGATCCCGAGGATATTCGGGCGCGGTTGGGGCGCCAGGTCGACGTGATCCTGGATGCGGGACCTTGCGGACTGGGCGTGACGACGGTGATCGACCTGACGGGGGACGCACCCGTTCTGCTGCGCCGCGGGGACGGCGACGCGAGAGCTTTCGGCATTACCGACTGATTGGACGAATGGACACCAATACCCTGAACTCGATCATACAGACGATCTCCATCGCCGCCTTGCCCGTCATCTTCGCCATCACTTTGCACGAAGCGGCGCACGGCTATGTCGCCCGGCGCTTCGGGGACAGCACGGCGTACATGCTGGGGCGCCTGACCCTCAACCCATTAAAGCATATCGATCCGGTCGGAACGGTCCTGCTTCCGCTGGTGACCTACCTGTTCGGCGGGATTCTTTTCGGCTATGCGAAGCCGGTTCCGGTCAATTTCAGCAACCTTCGCCGTCCGAAGCAGGACATGTTCTGGGTGGCGGCGGCCGGTCCCGCCGCGAACTTGGTCATGGCCTTCTTTTGGGGGGCGATGGTCAAAGCGGCCACCGTCATGCCGGGGAACTACTTCGCGGATCCCTTGGCCCAGATGGGCATCTTCGGCGTGCAGATCAATGTCGTATTGATGGTGCTCAACCTGCTGCCCCTGCCTCCTCTCGACGGTGGGCGCATCGCCGTGAGCCTTTTGCCCGGGCCCTTGGCCTATCGTTTCTCCCGCATCGAGCCGTATGGATTCATCATCCTGATCGTGCTCATGCTGACCCACATTCTCGGCTTCATCCTCCAGCCCGTGGTTCAGCTGGTGTGGGGACTTGTGGCCACCATCTTCGGCTTACCCATACGGATCTGACGACTATGTACGCGGACCGCATTTTATCCGGCATGCGCCCGACCGGCGCCTTGCATCTGGGCCACTATCACGGCGTGCTGAAGAACTGGATCACTCTTCAGCATGAATTCGAATGCCTGTTCTTCGTCGCCGACTGGCATGCGCTCACCACCCACTACGACACGCCCGAAGTCATCGAGCAGAATGTCTGGGAGATGATCGTCGATTGGCTGGCGGCCGGCGTGGACCCCGCGCATGCGACCTTGTTCATCCAGTCGCGCGTGCCCGAGCACGCCGAGCTCCATCTTCTGCTCTCGATGATCACGCCCTTGGGCTGGCTCGAACGGGTGCCGACCTATAAGGACCAGCAGGAGAAGCTCACGGAGAAGGATCTCAGCACTTACGGATTCCTGGGGTATCCCCTGTTGCAGAGCGCGGACATCCTGATCTATCGTGCGAACCGCGTTCCAGTGGGCGAGGATCAGGTGCCGCACATCGAGTTTACCCGGGAGCTCGCCCGGCGCTTCAACCATTTGTATGGCCGTGAGTCCGGTTTCGAGCACAAGGCGGAGGCGGCTGCCAAGAAGCTGGGCAGCAAGAAGGGGAGACTCTACGAGGATTTGCGCACGCGCTACCAGGAGCAAGGCGACGACGAGGCGCTGGAAGCCGCGCGGGCCTTGCTGAATGAGCAGCAGAATCTCACCTTGATCGACCGCGAGCGGCTCTTCGGCTATCTGGAGGGCAGCGGCAAGATGATCCTGGTCGAGCCCCAGGCGATGCTCACCAGTGCCGCACGGATGCCCGGCCTTGACGGGCACAAGATGTCCAAGTCCTACAACAATACCATTGCGTTGCGCGAAGATGCGGCAACGGTCACGAAAAAGATCCGGACGATGCCCACCGATCCCGCACGGGTGCGGCGGACGGATCCGGGAGATCCGGAAAAATGTCCCGTCTGGCAACTGCACCTCGTGTATGGCGATGCGGCGATGCGCGAATGGGTGCAAAACGGATGCCGAAGCGCGGGGATCGGCTGCCTCGAGTGCAAGCAGCCCGTGATCGACGCGGTGCTCGCGGAACAGGCGCCGATGCGGGAACGGGCAGCCGCGTATCTGGATGATCCTACCCTCATTCGCAACATCATCGCCGACGGCTGCGAGAAGGCGAGAAAACTCGCTCAGGAAACGATGCGGGATGTGCGCAATGCGATGGGGCTGGGCTACTCTTGAGCGCGGCCGCCGAGACCTTCGCCGCGGCACCGGGTGACCTGGGCGCCGAGGCGGCCGATCCGCCGGACCTCGGCGCGCCGATTGCGCGAGTCCGTGGCGAGCCGCTCACCGAGATGCCGCGCGACCTCTACATCCCGCCGGATGCCCTCGCGGTGATCCTGGAGGCCTTCGAGGGGCCGCTCGACCTGCTGCTCTATCTCATAAGGCGGCACAACCTCGACGTCTTGGACATCCCGATGGCCGAGGTGACGCGCCAGTATATGGCCTACGTGGAGATGATGCGGGAAAGCCGTCTCGAACTCGCCGCTGAATACTTGCTGATGGCCGCGCTACTGATTGAAATCAAGTCGCGCATGTTGCTGCCTCGCCGCGTCGATGCGGAAGCGGCCGAGGCCCCCGATCCACGGGCGGAGCTCGTGCGCCGTCTGCTTGAATACGAGCGGATGAAGAAAGCCTCCCAGCAGCTCGATGCCTTGCCGCAGATCGACCGCGACTTCGGCCGTGCCCGCGCGTGGGTAGAGGAAACCGCCCGCGAACGACTCCCGCAGATC
>JAKAFK010000060.1 GCA_021817985.1 Pseudomonadota bacterium
GCGCAATACCATGGGGTTCTGCCTTCTATTGGAGACACAATATCGCGCTACATACGGCCTGTCTGTGCGGTATCGCACATCAATCCAGGCATCGAAGTCCTTCCAGGCGGGCCATGAGCCGATGGGTGTACGCGCGCAGGGTGAAGGCTTGCGGTGTGTGGCCTTTCTGCCGTAGCCGCACCCGGATGGTGTCTTCGAACTGGGTCACGGCAGATTTGAATCGCCCTTGACTTTCAGTGCTTCGATGTACCCCTTCACCGCCTTGATGGCGCTGTGCGTGAGGGTCTGGGTGAGGTCGTCGCGGTCCGGATCGTGACTTTGAACCGCGAAGTTGGTCCGTCTGTTGTGGACCTCCATGGTGGTGGCCTGACTTAAACCAACCGGCCTCCACGAAAGCCGGGGCGGTTCACGCTGCGTTTCGGAAGGCAAGACTCTGGTGCTGTGCGCGGTCGAGGTCTCCGGTGGCATGGTCGAGTACGACAATGGCAAATTCGCGGCTTCTCGCCTGCGCATCCTCGACGAGATTGGGCGGGTTGAGCTTGACGCCGAGGAATGAGGCCGAGGGCGGTGAAACCCTCGCCACGGTCTCGCACGCTACCCATGTCCCCCTGACCGGAGGTCCCCAGCGCGTGCTCCAGGCAGTGCCCGCGACGAAGCGGAGCGACTACTTCGCCGGCTTGCTCTTCAAGGCTTTGGGCAGCGCCGCAGCGGACGCGGACAGGCGGGCTGTGGCCGATGTGTACGCCACGTTGTCTTCGCGCTTGTCGACCGCAAGGACCAGGACAATCAACGGGTCGTCCTCGACGCAGTAGACAAGCCGCACGCCCTGCTTGAGGAGCTTGATTTTGTAGCAGCCAGCCAGCGCGCCGTGGAGGGCGCCGCCGGGGACATGCGGACGGTCGAGCCGCTTCGCGAGGGTCTTCTTCAGGTTGACGCGTATCGAGCCGTCGAGTTGGTGCCATTCCTCGAGGGCCTCGGGCATGAAGTGCAGCCGGTATTTGGGCTGGACCTTGCCCTTAGAGGTCGTCAAGGTCGACCTCCACGGCCCGTGACTTGTCCGCCAGCCGGCTGAGAGCCTTGCGATGCAACTCCTGGTCGGCCAGCTCGTCCATCAACGCCTTGAACAGCCGCGGTTCGACCATGTAGAACGCCGCCCGATTGTGGTTGAGCACCGCAACGGGGCGGTTGTTGGCTTCGCGCAGCACGGCGGCCGGATTTTTCTTGAATTCCGACATGCTCACGGTGATGTCGGCAAGGATGGCTTCCATGGTTCGGCTCCAAATAATGAGCCAATTATAGCTACGATAAACGTTCGCATCGAACCCGGGCCATGGCTATTGCGCTGGCCGCCGAGGCCCTTGAAGGCAACGACTCGGAGGAGCGATGGCGAGGACGCAGTCCTTGCCGAAACCGCCACGACTGGCGCGCGCAGTGCCAACCTGCCACCCCATGCTCCGCGATGACATGGATGTCCGTCCGCAGCGCCATCGCCTCATCTGCGCTCAAACGGGCGCTCTGGGCATCGATAGAATTCACGGCATGAACTGACCCCACCACCGCGGGCGCAACGCCCGCAGACCTCGCTTACGGATTGCACGACAGGGGTCGTGCGTCCGCACCAAACGAGGTCATCATGCATACCAGTCAGTTCAATGCCGTCATCCAACTGCTCGCAAGCGGCGCGTACATCGAGCAAGTCTCCGAGGCGCCGCTCGCTTACCGAATCCGCCTCGGCAGCGACTCCGCACCCCTTCCGGGCGGGCTGGTTCAGCAATTGCTGACAAGCAGGGTCATCAAGCAGAGCTGCAGGGTCAGCGGCAGGATGCGATACGTGGAAGCGTAAGAGCCGCGTAGCTGAGGTACGTCCCCGGACGTGCCTCGACATCCTGGATATGCAGGGCTCTATTCGCGAAACGTATTGACAGCGTCTGCAGACGCAGGTGGCGGGGAGGCGCTGGTCGTAGACCTTGGCTCTCCACGAGAAACCTTACAAAGGGCGCCCCTGGTCTATCCACTCCTGGGTCTTGCCGATGGGCAGACGATACCGAGCGCAGTTGTACGGCTCCAGATACTGCAACTCAGCCTTGAGCATGTCATTGAAGACCGCGCTATCCGCGTCGGGTATCGAAAGGCTCGTGACGGCCTGGTCTAGGCGGGCTCCGAAATACACAATCTGGCGAATAGCCTCGCCGAGTTGCTCTCGGTAGCGCACTCGCATCGGGTCAGGCCCACCCATCGACTCGACCACGACCTGATACTTCTCGATGGAACGGCGATAGGTCCACTCGAAAAGCTCGACTGCTAGCGTCACGTCTAGGCGCTCATAGACGCCTAGCATCGCAAGCGCATAGTCCTGTTGCCCTACGTCAAGAAACGAAAGCGGCGCGCAGTTTGCCAGCATGTAAGGCATGTTCGCTGCCAAACGACTCGTTCGCTTGTTGCCGTCCACGAAAGGCTGGAGGTATGCGATGTTCACCCATAGAAAGAACGAGGCCTCTACCGGATTGCGAACTCGACGCGCCTTGTCGACGATGTGTCCGAGCATTTCTTCGAGAAGATTGGGAACCTGGCTGGGAACGTAGACGGTGGCTTGAATGTTGACGATTTTTTTGCGGATGGCGCCGAGGTCCGCTGGGTCCGTCAGGAGGTCGCGCATCAGCAGGCTTTGAATGTTCCGAACGACTGGAACGGTGATGCCCTCCGTCGGCACCGCATCGACAAGGAATTCGATGGCCTCCTTGTGGTTCAGGAGCATCGTTGCGTCTCTATCATCAGCTTCCGAACGGCCCTTCTCAAACAGGTGGCGCGTGTCCAAGAGGCTCTTGCGATTGCCCTCAAGCCGCGAGGAGAACCACGAGAGGTCAATGAGCAGTTGCTCCAAGACCTTGCGAGCGTATGTTCCTGCGGGCAATTGGTCCTTTGACCTGCCAGCCTCATATAACTGGTTGGCAAGGAGCGCCGGCAGGAATGAAGACGCGTTCGGCTTGTAGTTGTCGACGAATGACCTCTGATAGGTGACGGGCTTCCTCGTCCCCAGTGGTTCCGACAGTTGAGCCACGAGCGCACGTGCCTGCGGGCTCCACTGCAACGCTTGCTGAGTCGGTTCTAGGGTGCTTAGAGGGCGCTCGAGCGCGGCGGTCGTTTCTGGGGAAGCAGCTCCGGCTGCCTCTGGTATCCGGTAGACGATGGCGCGACCGGCGCCGCGCCTTTCGAGACGACCCGTCTTCGCAAGGTTGGCCAATGCACGGTTAACCGTGGGCCGGGGGCGGCCAAGATGGGCCTCGATGGCTCCTGCAGAGACTCCTGCAGAGCTCCTGCCCTGGCGTTGAGCCACGTACGCGACGATGGCAGCGAGGAGGTCCTCCTTGGGCATGATTTCTCTCGATGAAGTAAATCTTATTGTTTATTTTATCATAATTCGGTAATCTTATCAATATTGTGACAAGAAAAAGGCGAATGTGATAGGTTTTCGATAGAAAAAAGCAATTTCATATCGAGAAATGATAAGATTCAAGTCCACTGACGGGCGGATGCGCCCAGGGAAGCGGTGGAGCCGAAGAGTTCACTTTGTTGCTTGGTTCCCCTCACTTGAGCGCTGTAGCACGTGGGGGGGGGCTCCGAGACTCTTGAAGTCTTGCCTGCGGCTTGGGAAAGCGAGGCGGCTGCTGCTTGGCGCTGCGTGGACGGAAAACAAGGCCCCCTCGCACGGAAAGCGACAACATGCGGCTGCACGTGCCGGCAAAAATAAATACCGTGACTACACGGGGCTCCCTTCAACTCCTAGGAGCCCCCGATGACCTCCCCCAAGTCCTTTACCAAACCTGCTGCCTGCGCCACCGCCACCTCCGCCAGCGAGGTGACTTCAGGCCAGCAAAGATTGCGCTTCCGCGCGCTCACGCCACTGGAGCTCACCAAGCTGGCCTTGGCGCTGCAGCAGCAGACCCTCACCGAGGCCACCGAAGCCTTACGCACGCTGAGAGTGGCACCTCGCCGGGAGGCAGCGCAGACAGTGCTCGACCGTCGCGCCACTATCAACCAGTTGCGCAGCACCAGGCGTTCTCGGCGCCAGCTCGAGGCGCAACGCACTTTGGCGCAGCGCCTGCTCACGTACAAGGCGTCCAAGGTCTTTCCGGTTGCGAAGTCACTGTTCCGCCATGGTGCCGCCGGTGGTGGAAGCTTCAAGCTTTGGTTCGTGGATAGCAGCGCGGAGGTCGGCTACAAGGTTGACATCGACTCCAATCGCGACACCTATCGTGGACGCTTCAAAGGCTGGAGCGCCACGGAGGACCATCATCGCATTCGCGTACCCAGCGACTGGGCCGCGCGCGTGCTGGCCCATGGCCTTGCCGATTTGGACGGGATGATGACCCTGGATGCGCACCGGCTGATGAGTCCCGAAGGCATTCAGCTTTACGCGGCCACCTGGGCCGCACAGTCGCGCGGTTACATGGTGACGACCGAGCGCGGATTCATCGCTGTCTCAGGTGGGCTGTCCTTCCACGCCGACACGGCCGAGCGCGCGTTGAGCGGCATTCGGCGCAAGGTCATGGCAGCCGGTCGGCCGGCCCGAGAGCGCGTGTCGCCGCTGGACATCGACATTGAGACGTTCGTGCAGCGCTACCAGCGCTATGACGTAACGGTCGACCTTGACGATGCGCGCGCGAGCGGCAGTTGCGAGTACGGAATCCGCTCCTGGTGCGAAGCCGTCGGCCTGGACTTTAACGAAGGCAAAGCCCCTCTTTCGGCCATCCTTGAAGGCTTCCAGGCGCGCCCCCAGGTCGAAGTGCGCCGAGCCGTGCTGCATGCCATTCGCCGTCAACGAGCCACTTTGCGCAAGTCGGCGTAATTCACAGGGGGCTATCCGCCCCGCTTTTTGACAAAGCCCTTGGCCTGCAGGGCACGCAATAGCGAGCCCTCGCTCTCCCCCTGAACGATGCCAAACAGCTCCGACCAGAGGCGATAGGGCAGGGTGTTGCGCACGCCCTCGGCAGGGGCTTTTCCATAGCGCCCGCTCGCCACAGCTTCAGCGGCAGCGCGTACGGCGGTCAGCGCCTCGGCCAGCGGGTCGAATGTCATTGCAGGCTCAGCCGCCTGTGGATTTCCGGTAACGCGTAACCGCCCCACCGCGTCTCTCACCGCGGCGACCGTTACGGCGGTTACGGGTTGCTCGGCGCTACGCTCAACGGCCTCGTCGACGAGCCGCGTCGCCTCATCCAGGCGCCACTCCGGGTCCTGCTCCCGCCTCTCAGCCTCCCTTCGCTGCCGTTGCGCCGCTTCTCGCGCTGGGCTGCAGACCTTGGCTTCAACGAAGTCCGCTTCGGCGTCGGTGAGCCTCTGTTTGACGGCGTCAGGAATGGACTGAGCGTCGAGCGCGATGCTGCCGACGTAGGTCTGGCGTGAAAAGCCGTGGGTGTTGGCGTCCGTGCCTTTCGGCACCCACCGCGACCGGTAGAGAAGGGCGTTGGCTCGGCGGAATTTGATGTGCATGGTGACGGTACCGGTGACAGGTGATATCACGTGTAGTCACCAGGCCTCGTCCAGTCTGCCGCGCAACCTCATCAAGATCAATGACACAAGCTGAGCGTATTGACCCTGCACCCGATTCAGTACCGGTCGGAAGCAGAGATTTCCGTATCAAGAGTTGGCCAATCCGCCTGCCAATAAATCTGCTTGCTACAGGTTTGCGGAGTTGACCGATGCTGGCCTGCCCATCGTGGACGTGCGCCACGCCACATCGTCGCGCGTTCCGGCCGTCCCGAAGGATGGACACAAGGCAGCGCGCGCGATCTAAACGCGTTGCTTACACAGAAGGTGCCCGACGCCGCATGTACAGCGAACCACACCGGCAGGCGGCACGTCAACCATTTCATTCACCTATCTTTCACAACCATAGACCATGCACCCGACCCTTGCTTCAATTGAACCGCAGTTTGCCCAAATCTTGTGCAGCCAGCCGACGGGCGAACTGCGCCAATGCACCCCGCTCGTGAACGATGCGTTACGGGAACAGGCTACGCAGGGCGAGCACTTGTTGGTCTTGGCCCAGGCCGGCGACCTTGGCCCTATGCGGCCACCCCGCTGCACACCGGACCAGTCCCTGTGGGTCATCGCCTTGCCCGAGAGCTTCACGGGGGTGCTGGTTTCCCTGGCGCGGGCGTTGCCGGCGATAGCAAATTGTCTGACGCGTGACGGGCTACACTGCACAACCTTTCTGGAGTGGCACACCCCGACGGCTGGGGTGTCCACCCCGGTGTGTTTGTTGGACCAAGACGGTCGCTGGACAGATTGGGGTGAACTTCTCATCCTGTTCCTGACGCCGTCGCGGGCCGTTCTCAGCGCAGCGCCCTGCGACGAAAATTTCATCGGCGGGTTGCAGGGTGCGCAGGCAGCTTCAGGCCCGAACTACAACCCATATCGGCTGTGGACTGATGCGGAGCTGGATGCGGCCGCGGCCGATGCCAAGGGTGACGCCCCGAAGAGGCTCACTTTTGAATTGGGCGACACACTGAACGGGCTCAAAGTGCTTGACTGGCGCCGCGACGAGAAGGCGTATGCGCCCGTCCACGGGCTCCAGGCGCGCCCCGACGCGTAGCCGCCGGATGCCTGAGTGTCGGAACCGGACGCGACGACGCACTCTGACGTCGTGTCGCTGGACATCGAGAGCCATTTAGGCAGCTTGCACGGTTACAGATGATGGCCCATCGTGTGGGCGGGGGTGATGTGCTCAGAGGCGGTCGCCGCCAGCCTGCGGCAACCGTGTTCTGCGTGGCTTCGACCGATGCGGTCGGCAACCTTCCATGGGTGGAGGGGGTATTGGCGCGCGAGTGTGCGGTGCCGCCGCTGCTCACGCATGTGCCCTTGGTGGCGCTGCCCCAGGCGTTCAAGCGCCACCCATCCCCCTGCATTACTCAGGCTGTTGAAATACTTCGAATCTCAGCGTGGCGTCATTGAAAAAAGCTCGTGGCAATCGGACAAAGGCCATTTTTTAGAATGACGAAAACCATACATGATGGCGCAATGATTGCATTTCATCGTTTCGCGCAGCATCATGGACATAGATGCTCAACGTCAAATTCGGAGATATCAATGCGAAAACTCATGCTAAGGCAAATTTTCGTGATGGCGATTTTTCTCGGCCTCGCTCCGACCCTCGCAGCGTGGGCTGGCAAACCCCTCACCGTCCAAACCGATCAACTGACGCTGGGCACCGCGCTCAAGATGGCCAATGCAGCCATTGCAGAATGTCGCAAAAGCAACTACGAAGTGAGTGCCACCGTGGTCGATCGGGACGGCGTTACCCAGGTGGCCCTGCGCGATACGCTTGCGTCTCCGATTTCCCTGAAATTCAGCACCGAAAAGGCTTACACAAGCGCGATGTTTGGCGCCAAGGGTATGGCTTTGCAACAGCAAACAAAACGCCTGCCATTGGCGCGGGCTGGGCAACACCTCGTTTTCGTGGGGGGCTCGGTTCCGATTGAAGTGGGGGGCGTGTTCTACGGCGCCATAGGGGTCAGCGGAACTCCAAATGCCAAGCTTGATGAGCAATGCGCAACGGCTGGATTAAATGCCGTGCGTGATGATCTGGAAATGCAGTAGCTGATGAGGCGAGACGCGCCCTCCGCGCCCCCGGTGCCATGAGTAGCTATATATAGTTCTTGCTTCTAGCTGTACTGGCGGCTCCACAACCTGGAGACTGCCATGAGTACCAATCCTCGTTCTCGCCCGAACTCTTCCGGCCGTTCCCGCGGCAGCGCTCAGTTGGATCGCCACATCGTTGGGTACCGCGAGTACCTCTCGGAACGCGGCAATGCTGTCGGCTACGTGCGCAACTGCGAAGCGGCGGTTGTGCATCTGTCGATGTGGATGAAGGACGCCAACAAGCGCCTGGCCGACGTCGACGAGAGGCTCGTTGCCGATTTCCTCGAGCATCACCTCCCCGGCTGCCGTTGCGCGACGAGTGCGAGCCATCCGAGCACCGTACGTGCCGCGCTGGGCCACCTGCTTGTCGTGCTGGGCGCCGCCAACGCCATCCCGCTCCGGCCGCTGGACATGACCGAGGTGGGCCAGGAGCTGCGCCGTTACGGACCAGTACATGGAGCAGGTGCGGGGGCTTGCGCCGAAGACGCGCGAGGGGGCGCTGCGCCTCGTCGAAGCATTGCTGCGCAAACACTTCGGCGACGGCGCCATCCACTTGGAGATCATCACGCCGGAGCGTGTGCGCCGCTTCTTCGCCGCCCAAGCCAAGAGCTACAAGACGCCATCAGGCAGTGGCCATCGGAAGGACGACGCTGAGGACTCCAGCTTGGGGTCGAAGGCCGCAATGTGCCCCCCGGAATCCGCCGCCGGTTCAGCGTGGCCATGTGCAGCGAGAGGCGAACGCGGGTACGTTCTTCCCGGATCGAGCGCTGCCCACGCTGTCGTTCGAAGTCATGGTTCAGCGGCGCCAAACCAACCAGAACGGAATCGCGGCGCCGGCCCATCTCCCTTGATTTATGTCCGGGTTATATTGACATCTATTTATACCCGGGTATTATTGTTGCATGGACAACAACCTACCCACCTACACAAGCTTTGCCAGTCATCGGCGCATTGCCGTCGGACCGCTGCTTGGCAACGTGCTGGCTGTCCGCCGCGCCCTCGAAAGCGGGGTCGAAGGGCCGGTGCTGGTGTTCGACGATGCGACAGGCCGGGTCGTCGACGTGGACACACGCGGTTCTGAGGCCGACATCGCCGCGAGGCTAGCGGCGCCCGCGCCGGACGCAGCAGCGCCTTGCATCGAACCCGAGTCGGTCGTGCCTGCCGAACCCAGAGGGCGCGGTCGGCCGCGCCTGGGCGTGGTGGCGCGCGAGGTCACGCTGCTACCTCGCCACTGGGATTGGTTGGCCGCACAGTCAGGCGGTGCATCCGTCGCTCTGCGCAGACTCGTCGAGGAGGCGCGCCGTGTCGGCTCCGCGAAGGACAGGCAGCGGCGGGCGCAGGAGCGGGCCTATCACTTCATGTCGGCGATGGCCGGCGACATGCCCGGCTTCGAAGAAGCCACACGGGCGCTGTTCGCCAACGACGAGTCTCGCATGCGCGAGCTCACGGCCGCATGGCCGCCCGATGTGCGGGCGTACGCATTGCAGCTGGCGTCCAACGACGGCAAGGCCACCGCATGACGCCTTCCGTCCGCCATCTGGCGCCCACGCAACAGGCCGGCCGAGACTTCGTCATGCGTGGACTGACGGGAGAGATCGTCATGCTGAACCTGCTGTGCCTGCGCGAGGTGGCCGACTACACCGCGACTCCCGAACTGGCGCCGTCTGCACCCATCAGCGGTGCCGAGGCCTTCGACCGCTACATCCGTCACACGCTGCCCTTCCTTCGCGATCGCGGAGGCGAGCTACTGCTCCTGGCCCGGGGCGGTCCGTGGCTGATCGGCCCCGAGTCAGAGCAATGGGACCTCGTCATGCTGGTGCGACAGCGCAGCGTGCAGTCCTTCCTTGCGTTCGCGCAGCACGAGGCCTACCTCGCCGGCATTGGCCACCGCACCGCGGCCATCGTGGACTCACGGTTACTGGCGCTTGGTGAGCTGCCGTGGGGGGGCGCGGCATGAGCACACTCAAGGCCAATGGCCTCACACTGGGCTACGACTGCTACGGCGATGCGCGCGACGAAGCGATGCTGTTGATCTCTGGCCTGGGCGTGCAACGCCTGCGCTGGGTAAGTTCGTTCTGCGAACAACTGGCGGCTCGGGGCTTTTACGTCATCCGCTTCGACAACCGCGACACTGGCGAATCCACCCATCTCTCCGGCGCACCCGTGCCCGAATTTGGCGCGCTTGCGGCGGCACTCGCCGCTGGCCGCGTAGCTGCCGTGCCCTACACGCTGCACGATCTGGCCAGCGATGCCGTCGCGCTGCTGGATGCTCTCGGTATCCCGCGCGCCCACCTCGTCGGGCGTTCCATGGGCGGCATGGTGGCGCAGTTGCTCGCTAGCACGCATGCGGAGCGTGTGCTGTCGCTGGTGTCCATCATGTCCAGCACGGGTCATCCCGGCCTGCCGGCGACGGCTCCCGATGTGATGGCGATGCTGATGCGTCCCCCGCCGGACCCGTGCGTGGACGAGGTCGCATTCCTGGCGCAGAGCGTGGCATTCGCGCGGCGCATTGCCGGCACGGGTTTCCCGATCGACGAAGAGGCTTATCGCGCGGTGTTGCAAGCTGAGCTGGTACGACCCCAGGGTCCTGGCGGCATGGCAAGGCAGATCGCAGCCATCGCTGCCACCGGAAGTCTGCGGCCTTTGCTGGCCCGCGTCGCGGTACCAACGCTGGTGGTGCATGGCAGTGATGACACCATGATTCCGCCGGCCTGTGGCCTGGACGTAGCCGACCACGTAGCGGGTGCGGAGTTCCTGCTCGTCGACGGCATGGGCCACGACGTTCCGGCGGCGCTGCACGACCACCTGGTCCAGGCCATCACGGCTAACGCGCGACGTAAGGCGGGTTGATGCCGCCGGAGGTTAGCCGACGACCATTTCGATGACCGACTGCTACATGCAGCATTCGCGTACAACGCAGATCAACGCGACGGAGCATGGCAAATTTTCCGATCTGGAGCTCTGCCATTTTTTCTGGAGCATTAACGTCGGCTTTGATGACAGTGGTTCTTGCTGCGCACGGTGCGAATGCCTGATAGCGTGATAGCGCACTCATGGCTGGCGGGACAATCTGACGGAACCAGCGCACGTCGAAGTAACTGCCACCTGCTGAGCAGCCACGTGGGCGCGACGGCGCTGAATCAAACCTACGCACAGGCGGGTAGGTCAAGTCAACCCAGCATCCCCAGCATTCCGGCTCGAATGACTGCAGCGGTCTTGTTCGGTGCATTCAGTTTGGTGATCGCATTGGCAATGTGAAAATTCGCCGTGCGCTCTGAGATGTTGAGGATGTCGGCGATCTCCGATGCCGTCTTGCCATCCGCCGTCCAGCGCAGCACCTGGATCTCCCGGTCGGTGAGCGGAGCTGTCGCTGCGGGCATCAGTTTGGCCGTGAGAATGCGTGACATTCCGAGATGCGCCATCTGCGTCAGCCAAGCCAGATTGATCTCCTTGTCTCGCAGCTCGATCTCGGAAATCGGCTCACCCGATCGCGACACCGACAACATGCCCATCGTGCTGTTCACGTCCCGGCTGGATTGTGCCCAGCCAAAGCGCAAGCCGAACGAGCGGGCTTCTTCCCAGAAATCGCGATTCGAGGCGAAGAACGTGTCGGACCAAACGACGGGTTGCAGGGAACGCGTGCCATGCCGGACAGTCGGGTCGACGGCAACGTAGCCCTTCTTCTTGTACCGTTCCTCCCATGCACGCGGGTAATTGGTCAGCAACACCACCTTGGGCCGGGAGACCGGTAGCGGCATGCGCAGCCCATAGGAGCAGTGGTCGAATCCGAGGGAATGGACGATCGAGACGACGAGCTCGAACAACTGCGAGTCACTCGAAATCGTCTGCAGCGCATGGAGTTGGTGTTCTTGCCATCCCTTCACGGTCTTCTCCTGCAGACAGTTCTTGTGGCGAACTGTCATATTTGACACTATCCCTGCATTGTGTCGTCATGTAACGTGTCCCTTTCGAACTTTTTCGAGGGCGACAACCCATGATCCACGCCACTGTCACGTATGGGCCCGCGCTGGCCCGAGCACCCATGATGACTCTTTCTGATGACGGTTTGGTCCGTCTCACCCTAGATAGGTTAAGGACGATCCCTTTCACCCATCTGCTGTCCGGGTTGGATGAACATGACGGATCGCTACTCTCCTGTGAAGGTGCAAGTCTGGACCCGATCTCCGGTTACACCGAATGGGTGAGCACGACATCCCCAGTGATCACCCTGGGCTGGGACTGGTGGTTGGATGTTTCCGCGACGCCATGCATCCATACCCATATCGGGGCACCCCGAAGCAATGTGATGATCGTGGATGCTCAGCACCATGATCTGGGTATGCCCAAAACCGACGCCGAACTGGAGCGCCTGATCGCTTCATGGCCCTGGCAAGGGGCCGTCGTGCATTTCATTGGCTCCCGCTACGCGTGACGGCCTGTCAGATCTGACAGTTACGCGCCTATGTTGGCGCAGGTTGAATACGCCTCCAAGTGCTCAAGCCGACTGGAGGTGGTATGCAGATCGTGACAGGATCCTCGGCGCAGCTCCCGCAGAGCTTGCACAACAGCGTAGGACGCTATCGCCATCGGGTGTTTGTCGAAAAGCTGGAATGGAGCGTCCCTTCCAAAGATGGCATTGAAGCCGACCAGTTCGATCGCCCGGATACCGTCTATGTTATTGGCCGGGATGGTCAAGGGCATGTCTGCGGCTGTGCACGGCTACTGCCCACCACCCGTCCCTACCTGCTGGGCGAGGTGTTCCCTCAACTGTTGAATGGCCTCGCTCCACCAGCATCACCGGATGTCTGGGAGTTGTCGCGCTTTGCGGCCACGGATTTCAACAGCCATGCCATGTCAGCGCTGGGGAAAATGTCCTCAGAAGCGGCGATTGCATTGATGCACGCATCCATTGCCAGTGCTGCTGAGCAAGGAGCCAAGCGGCTGATCATGGTGACGAATATCGGGGTGGAAAGGTTATTGCGTAGGGCGGGTTTCCAAGCACACCGTGCGGGGCCTCCCTTGGTTATTGATGGGCATCCGATTTTTGCGTGTTGGGTTTTCTGTGCCTGAAAATGCAACGCTGATCAATTGTCCATTATAAATTAACGGATGAATAAAACAACTAATTTCCACCTCCAATTAACTAATGCGCCTGCCAGTGTTAAAACTGCTTAGCGAAAATTACTGAATCGTCAAGCAGCTCATCGTATTTTACACGCATAGTCCAAGACAAAAATACAATTATTCGTTACCCCTCAGATTAAATATTATTTGGCGCCATAGCCAGGGAATTTTGCAAATGATATCAACCGAATTTATCGAGAGTCTTCCGCCCTCAACTCCCATTTCGCGGCTTGGTCCGCATTGGATTGGGCCGGTAGATCTTGAGAGTATTGTCAACTACGCTGGAACACCCGTATTTATCTATAGCGCGGCGCAGCTAACGAAGAATGCTCGCCGAGTGAAATCTGCCGCAGTTGAGGCTGGTCTTGGGGATCGACTTTCTATTTTCGTCCCGTTTTTCCCCAATGCCAACCCGCACATCCTGAAGCCGTTGCGAGATGAGGGTGTTGGTATTCTTCTCCAGATGCCGAACGAACACGAGATAGTTACAAAGTTCGGCTATTCAAACTTCATCGTTTCGCCCGGACACGTGTCGAACGAAGAGATCCAGTTTTGGGGACAGCATGGATACCCAACCTTCTTGGCGAGTCTCGACGAGATCACCTTTGCTCTGCAGCAGAAGGCTAAGACAATTAGTGTCCGGATCGACAGCCTCGGCTCTGACAAGCCTGGCATTAAGGTCGATCAATTGGCCGACCTTGCACAAATGCTTAAGGCCCACGATCGCACACTCGAATGTTTCGAGGTGTACTGCGGTAGCGGCAATTCGCTTGATAACATGGTTGATATAGTACGCCAGATCTTCCGTATGTTTCTTGATCATTTTTCAACTGCGAAATCGATCAACTTTGCAGGTGGCCATGGCTTCAAATATGAAGGGTGGGATGATCAGGTAAAGCATTTTGACTGGCTTACCTACTTCAGAGCCATCCGAGTGCTCGCGGCCGAGATGGGAATCCCAGATTACGTTAATTTCTTGATCGAGCCAGCTCGGGATATTCTGGCAGACACTGGCGTACTCCTGGTTGGCGTAAAACGCGATATCATCAAGCATTCGAACAGCAGCATTGTCGTCACCGACGGTTCGCGCATGCTGATGCCTTCGGCACAGCTACGCAACCGATCACACAATACCGTTTTTCTCGATAATACGTTTCGAGAAATTGTCCACGGCAAAGACTCTGTAACATGCAAGATTCGCGGTCGAAGTCTTCTCAGAAATGACTACATATTGCCGGGCGAGGCTGCAGTCCCTAAGTCTGTCATGGCTGGTGGCTATCTCCTGATCTTTGATGTTGGCGCCTATTGTGCAACGCAGCACATGGAATTTTTGAACGTTCCACCGGCCGGCGAGGTCGTTGTGAATATAGATGGTTCAATGCACCTTGTGACCAAGCCCGGCCACCTGTTGGACAAATGGCGGAATTTGCTGCCGGAACACCAGGCCATTCCAGTTGGATGAGGAGGTACGCGGTATGGACGAAGGCCAGGAGAAAGCAATGGATTTGGTGGGACTCAACCCGGATGTTGCATTCGAGAACGACGAAGATGGCGTCAGCGGTGAGGATCCGTTCGCACTCTTTGGGGAATGGCTTACACTTGCACACATCAAGGAAATTAACGATGCCAATGCCATGGCGGTCGCCACCTCGGATACGATAGGGTTACCGAATGTCCGGATGGTATTGTTGAAATGGTTTGATTCTAATGGCTTCGTGTTCTTCACGAATACTGAATCCCAAAAAGGAATCGAGCTTTTGGCGAACATGCAGGCCGCTGCGGTTCTACATTGGAAGTCACTTCGGCGTCAGGTGCGGCTTCGCGGGCAAGTGATGCTAGTAACGGATGGTGAGGCCGACGCCTATTTTGCTTCGCGTCCACGGGCGAGCAGGATAGGCGCCTGGGCTAGTCGCCAGTCACGTCCGCTTGCGGGCAGGCATGAGTTGCGGAAGGCTGTCGCCGTTCAGGCGGTCAAGTATGCGGTTGGTGCCATCCCGCGACCGCGCCACTGGACAGGCTTCCGTATCGTCCCAACCTATATGGAATTTTGGATGGATAAGCCTTATCGGCTACATGACCGTCTTATCTTCACGCGAAATTCACAGGGTACTGCGTGGAGTAGTCAAAGGTACTATCCATAACTTGTTCTAATTCGACTTCACTTGGTGAGATTATGCTGGCATATTTTGTTGGCGAGCGATGATTTTCCATCAGCCAAACTCGCGTACTTCAGTTTGGATCGGGATGGGTCAAACGGGTGTGTGGCAGTGGTCATAGACGCCGTGGCGTAAGCCGGAGGCTACCATAAGTCTCAGTGTGAAAGACGTTAAACTCCGATGGCATCGGGTTAATGCCAAATTTGCAGCAGGAAAACGGCACAAGAAGATGATTTAAGATGACTAAATTAAAAATGGCAGATCACCTTTTCGGATACATCCTGCTCGCGCTTGCAATGATGACGGTTGGTTCAACGGTCATTGCCTCGAAGATAATTGCTGGTAATATTCCACCTTTTGCAGCTGTCGCCATGCGATTTGCACTTGCCCTACCGATCTTGTTGGTGATTGTTGTCATGTCGCACGTGCGAATGCCAAGCCTCAGGCGGCGGGATTGGGGCCTTTTAGCTCTGCAAGCTGCTGCTGGGAGCGTAGGGTATACGGTCTTGTTAATTTCAGGACTAAATTTTCTTCCCGCCGCGACTGCTGGTGTTGTAATTGGAACGCTTCCCGCTGTTTCCGCGTTGTTTGCAGTGCTCGTGTTGCGCGAGCGATCCGACTATAGGATTGCAGCGAGCGTCACGTTGGCCACAATTGGCGTGATGTCTGTTGCATGGACCGGCCGCCAACATGGCTCGTTGGTGGGTATGGGCCTTGTGTTGGGGGCGGTGATTTGCGAGAGTGCCTTCATCCTTCTGAACAAGCGAATGGATGTGCTGTTGCCGCCGCTACTGCAGTCGACGGTAATGACTGCGTTCGGGCTTCTGTTCTCACTTCCCTTCGTTGCATTTGGTTGGGAGGGGGTCAAGCTGTCCATATCAGTCTTGGCGGCTATTGCTTGGTACGCGCTTATCCCGACCGTCGGAGGCTTCCTCCTTTGGTACGCGGGCGCAGCGCGCGTCAGCGGAGGCGAAGCTGCAACGTTCACTGCGATTGCGCCACTTACCGCCGTAGCCCTTGCCGCAGTGTTTCTAGGGGAGTCCATAGGACTGTCCCAGTTATTGGGTATGGTCACTGTGATCGCGGCAATTCTTGTGCTAAGTCTTCCAGTCAGGAGAAGGAGTGGAGCTAAATGACGCCAATTTTTCAGCACGATACTGCCCTTCGTGCCGATTTTTCGACATTGAGGGTGGGTATCGTCCTGCTCACTAACGTTGATCGACTCGACCCCTCAAAGCTCGATGCCGCTCAGCATTTGCGCACTGCGCTTGGCCGACTCGCGGTCGGCTCTGAAAGTGAGATGCCACAGATTCGGGCCTGGCGCGGGGCGTATTCGCAGATGGGCCTGAAGCCTACGCAATACCGATGCGCCGCTGAGTCGCTTCTGAGGCGCTTGCGGACGGAAGGAAACCTTCCAACGGTAAACCCTGTTGTCGATTTCTGCAACGCGGTGTCGGCGGCTTGGGCGATTCCTCTCGCTGTCTTTGACCTCGACCAAGTCGTGGGGACACTGACCGTCCGCTACGCCATTGGCGATGAGAGGTATGTGACTTTTGCCGGCACTGAAGAGCATCCCGAGCCGGGCGAAGTGATCTTTGCTGATTCTGCTGGCTGGGCCCATGCGCGGCGTTGGGTCCATAGGCAAAGCGGACGGTCGGCCGTTTCCAGCATGACAAAACGTGCGCTTCTTGTTACTGAGGCGCTTCATGAGAAGGCTGTCGATGATCTTGGCGCGATGACAGCGGAACTGGCTTCGGCTTTCACACTGGCTGGATGTGACGTTCAGGAAAACCCGCCGTCCAACTGAGGGTCTTTGAGTCAAGCAGGGGAGCAAAAGGCAATATGGATAGAAAAGTTGATTTGGAAGTGGCTCTATCGAGTATCCGCAACTCTATCCAAGAGACTGCGGTTGCGTGCGGACGTCGCCCAGAGGATGTGACGCTGGTCGCTGCCTCGAAGACGGTTGAGCCGGATAGGCTGCAATCAGCAATTGATCTTGGCCAGCGGATCTTCGGCGAGAACAGGCTGGAGGAAGCTCGGTCGAAATGGCCTGAGCTACTCCAGGCCAATCCTGGGATCAAGCTCCACATGATCGGACCACTTCAGTCGAAGAAGGCGCGGGACGCCGTGGCTCTTTTTGACGTCATTCAGTCAGTCGACCGTTTGAGCCTCGCTGCGGCTATCGCGAAGGAGCGCGATAGACAGGGGCGTTCGCCTGCAATCTGTATTCAAGTGAACACAAGCTATGAGCCACAGAAGAGCGGTGTCCTACCTGAGCAAGCCGACGGCTTAATCTCAGAATGTCGGGACCAGTTGGGCCTTCATGTCGTAGGCCTAATGTGTATTCCTCCAGCCGAAGGTGAACCGGTTGATGATTTTCGGAAACTAGCAAGCATCGCCCAACAGAACGGGCTCAGTGTCCTGTCGATGGGTATGAGCCAAGACTTCGCTCTGGCGATTTCCCATGGTGCGACTCATGTTCGAGTTGGCAGTGCGATTTTCGGCGCTCGCAAGCCGCTTTCCATATGAAATATCCCGCTCCGCGACCAAGCTGTAGCGCAGCGGATCCGATGTTCGCCCCACTATTCACACCCCTCCAGATTGGGCCAGTTACGATCCGCAATCGGTTCTATCAAGTTCCCCACTGCAACGGAATGAACAGAGTGCATCCCAGCGCAATGGCACAGATGCGAGGCATCAAGGCTGAGGGTGGTTGGGGGGCTGTCTGCACCGAGCAGTGTGATGTGCATTACTCAGGATGTCATCCGCGCGAGCTCAGGCTTTGGGACCAGCATGACCTTCCGATCTTGGCGCGTGCCGTGGACGAGATCCATAAGCATGGCGCGCTTGCCGGGATCGAACTGGCGCACAACGGATTTCATGTCCATAACCTTGAGACCCGCGCCATTCCTATGGCGCCGTCGCTGACGCCGACTCGAAGCAATGCACCGGTAATGGCACGCGAGATGGATCTACAGGACATTCGCGACGTCAGGCGTTGGCACCGCCTAGCGGCAATAAATGCAAAGCGCGCAGGCTTTGATATTGTCTATATCTATGCAGGTCACGATATGACCTTGCCGGCGCATTTTTTGTCTCGGCGCCATAACCGTCGCACGGACTGCTATGGCGGAAGTCTTGAAAATCGCGTTCGGCTGTTAAGAGAGCTTGTCGAGGATGCGAAGGACGCAGTTGGAGATCGCTGCGCTATTGCGCTTAGGTTTGGCGTGGACGAGTTAATCGGGTCAGAAGGGTTGAGTTGCGTAGGTGAGGGGCACGACGTCGTCCAAATGCTGGCGCATTTACCCGATCTATGGGATGTCAACATCAGTTCCTTTGAGAACGACGGGCAGTCATCGCGTTTCAGCGAAGAGGGGTTTCAAGAGGAATATATTCGGTTCGTGAAAAAGGTAACTGGCAAACCCGTTGTTGGTGTCGGGCGCTATACTTCGCCAGATCGGATGCTCTGGCTTATTTCCACCGGGGTACTTGATCTGATTGGTGCGGCGAGACCTTCGATCGCGGATCCCTTCCTGCCCGAAAAGATTCGCACCGGCGCTTACGACGACATACGGGAATGCATCGGCTGCAATATTTGCATTGCGTCCGATAAGTTGAGCGTACCGTTGCGCTGCACCCAGAACCCGACAATTGGAGAAGAATGGCGGCGCGGCTGGCATCCAGAGCGGATCGCTGCGAAAGATACAGGCGACCGGGTCCTCATCGTGGGTGGCGGGCCAGCTGGGCTTGAGGCTGCGGTATGGCTAGGTCGGCGTGGCTATGAGACGACATTGATTGATCGCTCGCCCGAGTTTGGAGGGCGCGTGCGCCGTGAGGCGAGGCTTCCCGGACTACGCGCTTGGCAACGGGTGGTGGACTGGCGGCTTGAGCAACTAAAGAAAGACCGACATGTCACACTACTTCCAAACAATGATGTGACGGCTGGAATCATTCTGGAGGCTGATTTCACCCTGATTGCACTTGCAACTGGCGCAGAGTGGCGCAGCGATGGGATTGGGCGAAGCCTCACGCAACCGCTTCGTGGCGTTGAGTTGACTGCTATCTTCACCCCCGAAGACATCCTAGCTGGACGACTTCCTGAGGGGCGCGTTGTCCTGTTTGACGATGATCACTACTATATGGGCGGGGTGATCGCTGAGTACTTGGTGGAGCGCGGCTGTGATGTGACCTTTGTCACACCAGACAGTTTGGTGTCTTCGTTCACAACGAATACTGCCGAGCAGCCCAGAATCCAGAGACGCATGCTCGAAAAATGCTCGGCCGTACATGTTTCAACCCAATTGATAGAGGTCAGGGCGGGCGAGGCCGACCTCGCGTGCGTTTTTACTGGGCGTCCGCGCACAATCATGGCTGACGCGATAGTGCTTGTCACATCGCAAGTACCATGCGACGAGCTATTTCTCGATCTCTTCGCGCACGTGTCAGTGGGGCCGCGCGTGGTCAGAATTGGTGACTGCTATGCACCAGGGACCATTGCGGCGGCGGTTTATTCGGGACATCTCTTCGCGCGGACACTCGATAACCGCCTGTCTGACAGCCCGCCGTTTCGGCGTGAGAACACTCAACTAGATTGGGATCAGCGATTCCCTGAAGATATGGGCGTCTTTCGCGGATGCGACCGCAATCAAGTGCTCGAACGGAACGAATTGGGGCAATGAAATGCTCGATTTGAAACGTACTCTCAATCGCTTGGCAAGCGGTGAGCGCTTCAGCAGGGAAGAGGCCCGTACAATTTTTGATTATATGATCTCTGGCGAGGCCACAGGACCGCAGATCGGCGCGCTTCTCATGGGTCTCAGGCTGCGCGGTGAAACAATTGAAGAGATTGTTGGCGCCGTTCAGGCTATGCGCCCCAAGATGATTCGCGTTAATGCACCTGCAGGGGCGGTTGATATTGTTGGAACCGGGGGAGATGGAGTCGGAACCTTCAACATTTCGACCACGGCAGCCTTTATTGTGGCCGGCGCAGGCGTGCCGGTTGCCAAGCACGGAAACCGTGCAGTGTCCTCGAAGTCTGGGGCCGCTGATGTCCTCGTCGCACTTGGCGTCGCGATCGACCAAACGCCAAGTAGCGTATCCCGCTGCATTCTGGACGCCGGACTGGGCTTCATGTTCGCCCCGGCGCACCATCCAGCGCTCAAAGCCATCATGCCAGCAAGGATTGAACTAGCCATGCCGACGATTTTCAATCTGCTGGGGCCTCTCGTCAATCCTGCGTGCGTCACTCGCCACTTAGTAGGAGTCTACTCCGTCGACTGGCTTGTGCCGATGGCGGAGGCGTTGCGTGACCTCGGGTCGGAGCGCTGCCTTGTAGTACATGGCGACGATGGTTTGGACGAGATTACGCTAACCGGTCCTACGCAGGTCGCCATGCTCGATGGCGGCGAGATCCGGAGATTCGAGATTTCGCCTGAGGATGTGGGGCTTTCGCGAGCCAGACTGGCAGACCTTAAGGGTGGTGACAACGAGCACAACGCGGCCGCTCTGCGTGAGGTGCTGAGCGGAAAGCCCGGCGCCTATCGGGACGTAGCACTTTTCAACGCAACTGGGGCGCTGATTGCAGGCGGGGTGACGCAAGACTGGGAGGAAGCAATGACAACGGCGCGCACCTCGCTTGACGAGGGCCGTGCACTTGCATGTCTCGAGCGGCTCGTTCGCGTTTCCAACGGATACCCCACTGCCGACAATGAGGTGGGGCAAAGATGAGCATCTTGCAGAAGATCAGGGAGAAGAAGGTAGAGGAGGTCATTGAGGCCAAGCGTCTAAGACCTCGAGCCGCGCTCGACGCTGCTATTCGCGGGCAGGCACCGCCGCGAAACTTCACCGGGGCGATCGCCAATCACTATTCCGAAGGGTCTTTTGCATTGATTGCAGAGATGAAAAAGGCGAGCCCGTCGAAGGGCCTTTTGCGTAAGGATTTCGACGTCCGTCGGATCGCTCAGTCCTACCGCGATGGCGGCGCAGCGTGCCTGTCGGTTCTGACCGACCGCACGTTCTTCCAAGGCGATCCCGAATTCGTCCAGATGGCGAAGGGCGAAGTGGATTTGCCTGTCCTGCGCAAGGACTTTCTTATCGACCCGTACCAGGTTGTTGAATCGCGTGCGATGCATGCCGATTGCATTCTGATTATCCTTGCAATGGTCGATGAGGTTCTGGCCCATGAGCTTGAGGCGGCAGCAATAGAACTTGGCTTGCACGTCCTGATCGAAATTCACGATGAGCGAGAGCTTGCTCGGGCGATGGGCATGAAATCCCAGTTGATAGGAATCAACAACAGGGACCTCGGGACATTCGAGGCCGATCTGACTACTTCAATTCGGCTTTTTGCGCTTTTTGAGCCAGGTCGGCTTGCGATAAGTGAGAGTGGGATTTCAGGCCCTTCCGACGTTCATCGGCTCGCAGATGCTGGCATTCACGCATTTCTCATCGGTGAGAGTTTGCTCAAAGTTGACAACATAGAAAAAATCACTAGGGAATTTCTTGTTCCACGCTGATGCGTCCAGGCAGCATGACTTCGAGCACTAAATCCGTGGTCACCAGCAGTTCTGATTGCCGCTTTCGGATGAAACTTTTACGCGCGATTGATCCCGGACGAGCATCCCCCCGTTTCCACCCTCCCGATTAAGGCCAAGCCCCAGACTCTCAGCGGCGCAGTCTTGAAGGAGGGAAGATCGTGGATCCAGCGCCTACGCTGGCCGAGCGCGTAGCCAGCGTGCCCCGTCGTTCGTGCTGCCGCCGGTGCGCTGGGTGTGGCGTGCTGAAGCGCAACACTTTAGTAGAACGCCTCGGCCGGCAAAGGCATTGCTTTGGTCAATAAGGAGAAAGAATATGACCAAAGTGCTGATTAGCGTCATTCTGGCGCTCGGTTTCGGACCCACCGCATACGCGGTCCTCACTGTTGTGGCGTTCATCGCCCGCAGCATCTTTTGCGTAGTCGCTGACAACAAGGCAACCGGCTTTCTGGTTGACCTGCTCATCGGCGCCGCGTTCGGTGCGGTCTTCGCACCCGATCTCGGCGTGAAGCGCTACTTCATTGCGGCTGTCGCACTCGTTGCGGCATTCGCGCTGAAGCGCTATGAGGACTAAAGTCGCAACGACCCGCCGCCCCATCGCAGGCGGCGTGCCTCTCAGGAGATCAGAATGAAAACAGAAAAGAC
>JAKAFK010000133.1 GCA_021817985.1 Pseudomonadota bacterium
TGCTCTTCCTCGTATTTGATGCCGGAGGGCCGGGGGCGAGGATGGGATTTCTCAAGGGACATGATGTTTTCTCCAAAGACGAATAGAGAGAACACCTGTCCCCGGTCGGGGAGGCGGTGGACTCCCCGTTAAGCTGCAAGGACGGTTGCAAGGACGTGCGGTGCTGCTAAGCTGAACGCTCACACGTCAAGAGGCCCACACACCATGCTTCGTGCAGGCGACACGCTACGGTTCACGCCCGAGGAAATCGAAACCTACGAGAAACTCGGTCTCGACTTCGACGGGGCGCGAACACAGGACGACATCGAACAGGCATTGGCCCGATGGGCCGACACGCTGAACGATGAACGCCCCGATCTGCTGGAGAAGATCGCTGCGGAAATGGCGAAGGCCAGGGGCATCACGCTGCCCGCGCGCTTGACGCGGGTGCGCTGATGGCGTGCCTGCCGTTGTCCTTTGCAATCCTGATCCAGCGGTCGGCGATTCGGTCCAGGTAGACCAGATCGTCGGCTTCGATCTCGCCCGACTCTCTCAAGCGGGCGATCACCTCCTTGACCAGGAACGGATCGTCCCTGGTCAGTTGGATCACGGTGGCGGCAATGCGCCGACGGTAGAGGTTGATCGGCATGATCAGGTTCCCGCCACATGAAACTCGGAAGCGCTGCCGGGCCGTCCGGAGACGGTAGGCAGCGGCTTCAACAACGCCGGTACGGCCGGTGTGCGCGTGGCGGGCCGGGCATACCCGGATCCTCCCAGCAGCACTGCGACCGGGCACGACTCTCTGGTCACAGGGTTTGCGAACATGATGTTCTCCTTCAGGAATGAAAGGGAACACCCGTCCCTGGCGGGGAACTTGGGGTTCCCCGTTCGGGATGCTCCGCCGAGATTGGCAGAGCGGCTCGGCGGCGTACCAGACGGTACGCGCAGGATGAAGGCCCACGGTTCTTGCGAACGGGGCCTTCGCTCGATGCCGGTAGACCCGAAGGTCGCACGGCAGGACATAGCGTTCAGCCGGGTGGCTGAACAAGACACGCGGCCATGGACATGGCCGGACCCGACCGAAGTCGGGCGCTCAGGAGGCAGGTAACGACTGCGACGCCAGCAGGGCTGGACCTCAGGACGACCGGAGTCGCCGATGAAGGCTGTGCGGACACGATGCCCACAGGAAGCCCTTGCAGTATCGCGCCTTGCTTATCCGTTGATCAAGCCTGCAACCCCGGTTGCCACCTTCAAGCGCCGGAGATTGCGGGTGCTGTCGGCGTGGTGCGCTTTGTTCAGGCAATGCGTGGTTATCAGAAGAATCAGGCACGGTGCGGGTTTTGTAACGAGTGTGGGAGTCACCTGATGGGTGAATGGAAATTGAAGCTGGCGGCGCGCGAAGAAATGCTTTTGTCGTGCGCTGGAGTGGAGACGGTGGCGGGCCGGGTGCAGGTGCGCTGGGAGAGCGAGAGCGCGGCGACGCCGATGGGTCAGTTGGCCTATTTCATCGAGTTTCTGACGCTCACCGGGCTGTGGCCGCGCTGGCTGGAAAGCTGTCCGCTGGTTTATAGCAGTCCCAATGCGCCGAGCAAAGCAGAGGTACTGGGCACCTGGATGCTCTCGGTGCTGGCGGGGCACAAGCGCTATTCGCATGTGACCGCCATCCGCTGCGACGGCGTCAATCCCGGATTGCTCGGCATGGACAAGGTCATCTCCGAAGATGCCTTGCGCAATGCGTTGAAGCGCATCCCTGAAGCGCAAGGCATCGCCTGGCTGGATGGTCATTTGTCCGCGAGCGTTGCCCCGTTGCTGGAAGCGCCGTGGATTCTCGATACGGACACTACCGTCAAGCCGCTCTACGGCCATCAGGAAGGGGCGGTCATCTCCTACAACCCGAGAAAGCCGGGCCGACCCTCGCACAGCTACCACACTTACCTCATGGCCGGTCTGCGCCAAGTGCTGGGCGTCGAAGTGCGCGCCGGCAACGAGCATGCAGCCAAGCACACCCAGCCGGGCCTGCTGAAGATTCTCGATGATCTGCCGCCGGAGAAGAGGCCCCGCCTGGTGCGTGGCGACAACGCTTTCGGCAACGACGGGATGATGACGGCATTGGAGCAGCGGGAGCAGCCTTACCTGTTCAAACTCAAGCTCTCGAAGAACGTCAAGCGCTACATCGGGCGCATCTTCCGGGAATCGGGCTGGACGGATGCCGGCCAGGGCTGGGAGGGCAAGGATGGCGAACTCATGCTCACCGGCTGGGAGACGAAGCGTCGCATCGTCGTGCTGCGCCGTCCGCTGACTGGTGAAGTCGTCGTCGAGGGCGAGAATGGCGGTCAGCAGATGCTGGCCTTTGTCGAGGCGGATCGGAAGACCGGCAAAGGCATTACCGGCTACGAGTACGCGGTCTTGGTGACCAACACAAACTATGAGATTCTCAGCCTGGGCCAACTCTACCGGGATCGTGCGGATGCCGAGAATGCCTTCGACGAGTTGAAGAATCAGTGGGGGTGGGGCGGTTTCACCACACACGATCTCGCCCGCTGCCAACTGGCAGCCAGGACGGTGGCATTGATCTACAACTGGTGGAGTCTCTTCGTGCGTTTGGCCCACCCCCAGGCTCGACGTGAGGCGATTACCAGTCGGCCGTGGTTGATGTCCTCGGTCGGGCGCCGGACGGAACATGCCGGACAGACGACGATCACGCTGACCGGCCTCCATGCCCATTTCGACAAGGCGCGGGCAGCGCTGATGCATGTCTCCTTCTTGCTTCAAGGCTGGCTGACCCGCGCTGCGGAGCAGTTGAGCCCAACGACCGTCTGGAATCTCGCCTGCGATCATCTCAAACGCATGCTGGCCGAAATCGAACCACCTCCGTCGCATCGATTGCTCAAAATCATGCAAACGGAATCTGCCAACTGAGGTTTTTCATATGGCCCTTTGTGTCAAGCAGCACGATGGAACGTCTCGCGGCATCGCGATGAGGTGAAGCAGGCAGTAGCCGGATCGGGAACGCGACGCGCGGGCCGGTGTGTCGACGATGGATCAAGCTCATATCCGCGGATTGGTTACCGTAGTTCATCTCTCCGTCGCGGGGCGGCCTCGCTCTAGGAACGGGGATCGTGCCTGAGCACGCCCACATAAAAACCTCGAGGATTCCCCTCATCGCGCCCGGCATCGCGTTGCCGATCCGGTGGCTGTCTTTATGTGTTGGTGGGTTGTTCTCCTTTTTCGTGATGTTGTTACGGCCCGAGGGATATCCACGGCACCGGGTGCCGGAGGTCCTCTATAACCGGAGGCAACCGATGCGGTGGGTATCCCGGATTCATGGCGTTGTTGGGCGAACCTGGCGACCGATGTCCCAAATGAAACCGACGAGTTCGCGAGCAATGGCGGTGCATGTCTTGTTGTGGTGTAGCCCGCGCAGACGAAGTTTGCGGAAGCGGTGGCATAGCCGTACCTGGGCCTTCCAGGCGATTTCGACCACGGCGGTGGGCAGGCCGGCGTGCCGTGCGAGAATCGTAGGACTGATTCTGGCAGGATGGCGGTAGTTCCAGGCCGCCTCAATCAGCAGTCGGCGGACACGGCCGTTTCCCGTGCGCGTTATGGGTCCACGTTGCGTGCTGTTGCCGCTTGAGAATTCGGATGGGACGAGGCCGAGGTAGTTCATCAACTGCCGGGGATGCTCGAAGCGTCGCAGATCACCGATCTCAGCCACAATGGTCATAGCGGTGAGAAAATCGACGCTGCGCAGGCTCATCAACGCCTTAACTACGGGGTGCCAGCGCCAAGTATCGGCGGCTTGCAGGATTGCGGCCTCAAGGCGTTCGATTCGCTCCCCGGCTGACTGCACTGCCAAGTGATATTCCGTATAGACGATTCGGTGATGGGGATTATCAAAGCTCAGATCGGCCAGATAGCGCAGATGCTTGGCCGTCCAGCCTCGTCCTCCCCGGTAGGGCTTGCCTAAACGCAACAGCAACGCCATCAACTGCTGCCGCACACAACGCTGCGCCTTGACAGCATCCTCCCGTGCGCGCAGCAGGTCGCGTACTGCTTCGTCGGCCGGATCAGGCACCACCACAGCAACCAGTTCGGCCGACCGATGTAACCGTGCCAGCAGAAGCGCATCTCGCCGATCGGTCTTAATCCGGTCTGCCGGACGTCGCGGTACTTTCGACGGTGCGACTACTTCGCAGCGGTAGCCCTTGGCCACCAATTCCCTTTGCAAACCGTATCCGCAGGGTCCAGCTTCATACACAATCGACAATTCCGACGGTGCACATTCCGATCGGGATAAGGCTTTCATGATCTTCGTTACGCTGTACGTCGTCGTCCCAATAAAGCGTGGCTCCTCGCGCGAATTTGCCGGGGCTGCGGCAACCGCGATCGACTCTTTGTGGACGTCCAGTCCGATGAAATATTTGATATTCTCTTCCATGGTCGGTCTCCTGTAATTTCGATGAAGCGCCGTTTGGCGCTCACCGTTATGGCTCGGCACGCCTCTGGCGCGCAATCCACGATAACGGAGATCGACCACCCGCCCTTCAATCTCAGGGGGCCATAATGTCTAGGGTTGCAACCGCGCAGGATAT
>JAKAFK010000134.1 GCA_021817985.1 Pseudomonadota bacterium
CGCCATTGCCACACGTTCCTGCGGCGGCAAGCGCAACGGCCACGTCGAAGCCCGCCAGCAGCGCATGCCAGCGCGCGAAACGGTCGACATGCAGTTGGAATTGCGCAATCGCCTTCATGACACTGATGTGGAAAGCTTCAGACGCGGCGGAACACCAGCGAACCGTTGGTGCCGCCGAATCCGAAATTATTCTTCAACGCGTATTCGATGGGAAGATCGCGCGCCGTGTTGGCGCAATAGTCCAGATCGCATTCCGGATCGGGTGTCTGCAGATTGATCGTCGGAGGGGAGATCTGGTGATGAAGGGCAAGCACGGTAAACACCGACTCGAGCCCTCCGGCTCCGCCCAGCAAGTGACCAGTCATGGACTTGGTCGAGTTGACCACGAGCTTGTGCGCATGGTCGCCGAAAGCCGCCTTGATGGCGTCGGTCTCGTTCTTGTCGCCCAACGGGGTCGACGTGCCATGGGCGTTGAGGTACTGCACCTGGTCAGGCGCGATCCCGGCATTGCGCAGCGCAGCCAGCATGCACAGGCGCGGCCCATCGACATTGGGTGCCGTGATATGGTGGGCATCGCCGCTCATGCCGAAACCGACGAGTTCGGCATAAATCTTGGCGCCGCGCTTGACCGCATGGTCCCACGCCTCCAGCACCATGATTCCGGCGCCCTCGCCCAGCACGAAACCATCGCGGTCCTTGTCCCAGGGCCGGCTTGCGCAAGCCGGGTCGTCGTTGCGGGTAGACAGCGCGCGCGCGGAAGCGAAACCGCCGACACCCAACGGGCAGACCGTCGCCTCGGCACCGCCCGCGACCATGGCGTCCGCATCCCCACCCTCGATCAAGCGTGCGGCAAGGCCGATGGCGTGCAGGCCCGTGGTACAGGCCGTGACGACGGAAAGGTTCGGCCCCTTGAAGCCATACTTGATGGACAAGTGACCCGAAATCATGTTGATGATCGACGCCGGCACGAAAAACGGCGAAATGCGCCGCGCGCCGCGATCCATGAAATCCTGGTAGGTCTCTTCGATCATCGGCAAGCCGCCGATACCCGAGCCCACCATGACACCGATGCGCTCGGGATCCATGCCAGCCTCAGCCAGGCCGCTGTCGCGCACCGCTTGGATCGAAGCGGCCATGCCGTAATGGATGAATGTATCCATATGGCGAGCTTCCTTGATCGGTATGTATTCACCGATGTCAAAGTCGCGCACCTCCCCGGCGATCTGCGCGGTAAAGGTCGAGGCATCGAACTTGGTGATGCGTCCGATGCCTGATTTGCCGGCGACCAGGTTGCTCCAGGCCACCTCGACCGAGTTGCCAACGGGAGAGATGGCACCCAGACCGGTGATGGCGATTCGACGGCGAAGACTCATAGGAAACGGGGACGTAAGGCCGAGGGGAACATGCTGAAACGACATCGGTATGCCGCAGTCTGGCCGGAGCTCAGACGGCGACGCGACGACCTGATGGACGCGTGGCTCGCAGATTTTCGAGATTGCAAAGCCAGGACAAAGGCTCAGGCTTTGTGGTGTTGCTTGGCGTAATCCACGGCAAGCTGGACCGTCGTGATCTTCTCGGCGTCTTCGTCGGGAATTTCGATGCCGAACTCATCCTCGAGCGCCATCACCAGTTCGACGGTATCCAGGGAGTCAGCGCCAAGATCGTTGACGAAGGATTTCTCATTCGTGACTTGATCTTCGGCCACCCCCAGTTGTTCAGCAATAATTTTTTTGACGCGCTGCTCGATATCACTCATGTAATTCTCCAGAAAAAAAGCACTCGAATTCTAGCAATCCGGATACGGACAATCCGGGGGGTTAGGTCATGTACATGCCGCCGTTCACATGCAATTCCACGCCGGTGATGTATCCAGCGCCGGGACTGGCGAGAAAACCGACCGCGTGGGCGATGTCCTCCGGGCTGCCGAGCCTGCCCAGAGGAATGCGGGCCAGCAACGACTGCGACGCGGCCTCGCCGAGCGCTCGCGTCATGTCGGTGTCGATGAATCCGGGGGCGATGCAATTCACCGTGATGTTGCGACTCCCCAGTTCCTGCGCCAATGCGCGCGTCATGCCGGCCACGCCGGCCTTGGATGCAGCATAGTTCGCCTGCCCTGGGTTTCCCGATGCCCCCACCACCGACGTGATGTTGATGATGCGCCCTGCGCGTTGCTTCATCATGGGCCGGATCGCAGCGCGTGAAAGGCGAAACACAGCGCTCAGATTGGTGTCGATCACTGCAGCCCAGTCCTCATCCTTCATGCGCATCGACAGCATGTCCCGGGTTATGCCGGCATTATTGACCAGAATGTGCAAACCGCCCTTCTCGCGCACGATGCGTTCGATCAGCGCGTCGCTGGACGGGGCATGGGTGACGTCGAGCACCACGCCCTCGCCGCCCGCCCCCAAGGCCTCGCCAATGCGCTGGGCTCCGCTTTCGCTCGTGGCCGTCCCGACGACATAGGCCCCCTGTGCCTGAAGTTCGGCGGCAATAGCCTGGCCGATGCCGCGCGTGGCCCCGGTCACCAGTGCGACCTGCCCCGCGAGAGGCGTTGAGGACGTTGAGGAAGTATTCATGCCAAAGCCTCCTTGATGGTGTGGGCACTCGCGACGTCGACCAGTGCGTGGCTGCCGAGCCCCGGAACAATGCGCCGTGTCAGGCCAGCCAGAACCCGGCCCGGCCCACACTCCACAAGATCGGTGCACCCGGCATGCGCGAGTGCCTGTACCGTTTCCACCCAGCGCACCGCACCACTGGCCTGCGCGGCCAGCGCAGCGCGGATCTCCTGGGGCTGCGCATGGGTCGACACATCCACGTTGTGCAGCACCGGGATCTCTGGGCTGCGGACCGGGACTTGCCGCAGATATTGCGCGAGCCGCTCAGCCGCGGGCTTGAGCAGGCTGCTATGAAACGGCGCCGACACGGGGAGCAGCAGCGCGCGCTTGGCGCCACGCGCCTTGAGCAGTTCACAGGCCAGCTCGACAGCCGTCTTGGTGCCGGCGATCACGACTTGCCCCGGAGCGTTGAAATTGACGGCCTCGACGACTTCACGGCTTTGCGCGCTGGCCTCGGTGCAGATCTCGCGCACAAGGGCATCGTCCAGGCCGAGTATGGCGGCCATTCCGCCGCGGCCGGCCGCGACCGCCTCCTGCATGACCTGGGCACGGAAGCACACGAGGGGCAAGGCCTCCGCGAAATCGATGGCCCCGGCCGCCACGAGCGCCGTGTATTCACCCAGGCTGTGCCCGGCCATGCACTGCGGCTTGCCCCCACCCTCATCCAGCCACAGACGCCACAGGGCCACGCCCGCGGTCAGCATCACGGGCTGGGTGTTGGCGGTGAGGTTGAGTGACTCCGCCGGGCCCTGGGCAATGAGCTTGGCCATGTCCTGATGCAAGACGTCGCTGGCTTCCTGCAGCGTCTGGCGCACGGCAGGATGTTCGCCGGCGGCATCCAACATGCCAACGGACTGGGACCCCTGGCCGGGAAAAACAAAGGCGAACGTTTTCATCGAAAAAAAGGACTCGTGTCGGGTCAGAGAAAAAATCCGCTCAAGCGAACCATGCCTTGGAGGGCAAAGAAGACTCCTGGGGCGAACTCAATATTCGAGCAATGCCGCCCCCCATGTCAGCCCGCCGCCGACGGCCTCGATGAGCACGGTATCGCCACGGCGAACTTGCCCGGAGCGAACAGCGACGTCGAGCGCCAGCGGAATGGATGCCGCCGAAGTGTTGCCATGCTGATCCACCGTCTGCACGACCTTGTCGGCGGGCAGGCCGAGCTTCTTCGCCGTGTGCAGCATGATGCGGATATTGGCCTGATGCGGCACCATCCAGTCGACATCCTCGGGCTTGCGTCCGGCCTTGTCCAGCACCTCGCGCGCCACCTGCTCAAGCACCTGCACGGCCTGTTTGAACACGGCCTGACCATCCATCTTGAGATAGGGATGACCGCTGACTTCCCCCCCCGCCACACGACCGGGCGTACAAAGGATGCCCGCTTGGCGGCCGTCGGCATGCAGGGCCGAGGCCAGAAGCCCCGGCTCTTCGCTTGCCGACAACACCACGGCCCCGGCGCCGTCACCGAATAGGACGCAGGTGGCGCGGTCCTTGAAATCGAGGATCCGCGAGAACACCTCAGTCCCGATCACCAGCGCATTGCCCGCCATGCCGCAGCGCACGAACTGGTCAGCCACGGTCAGTGCGTAAACAAATCCGGCGCACACGGCCTGCACGTCGAACGCCGCGCCGCCAACCGCGCCAAGCCGGCCCTGAATGAGGGCCGCATTGGACGGGAAGATCATGTCCGGGGTCGATGTGGCGACGATGATCAGATCGATATCCTGCGGAGAAAGCCCGGCGGCATCGATCGCCCGGCGTGCCGCCTGTTCACCCAGATCGACGCTGGATGTGGCTGGGTCGGCGAAATGGCGGAAGCGGATGCCCGTGCGCTCGACAATCCAAGCATCACTGGTTTCGATGCCGTCGCGCGCCAGTTGCTGAGCGAGTTGGTCGTTGCTGACGCGGTTGGCCGGGCGGTGCCTGC
>JAKAFK010000061.1 GCA_021817985.1 Pseudomonadota bacterium
GCGCTTGGCCGGGAGAATCGGCCCACGCGACATCGGCATGGGATCGAACCATGCGGAAACGGTTTCTTGAACGGAAACGACGATCCGTGGAAAAACGATGGACGATCGGTGTGCTGGCGGAGAGAGGGGGATTCGTTTTATGTATTTAATCATGTACTTAGTACATTGATACCATGATTAGAACCATTGCAGTGGTGCCGCACTGACCTAGCCAGTGCTGACGTCGCCGCTCGCTCAAACCTTGTGTGCCAGCATTTCTTTGCGCAAGATGGCATTGATGCGGGATTGGTAGCCCTTGCCTTGGCCCTTGAGCCAGTCCAGCACATCGGCATCGATGCGGGCCGTGATCTGCTGCTTGATCGGTCGATAGAACCGCCCACGCACGGAGGTATCCCATTGCGCTGCGTTCAACACAGGGCTATCGCTCGTATCGATGGTGCTGTCAGGCTGCGCAGCCAGCGCCTTCAGGTGGGCCTGCTGTGCCGCCGTCAGGGGCGGCAGCGAGTCCAGAGTGTGTCTAACGATTTTGCTCTTCATAGCGGTGCCTTTCCATGCGGTCGGCGCGACGCGCCGAGATGATACGAATGACCTCGATGGCGTGGCCATTTTCATCGTCCTCGTGCACGGCATGCGCCACCATCAGCAGGACCACACCACTGACCAGGCCGAAGGTCTGCCAGCGTTGCTCGCCGCCTTCAATGCGATCCTGTATGGAAACCTGCAGTGGGTCGTGGAAGACGTGAACGGCCTCTTCAAAGCTCACCCCATGCTTGCGCTGATTGGCGCGGTTCTTGGCCTTGTCCCACGCAAAGCGCAAGTTGGCTGTCATGCCGCTATTGTAGTTGCATTTTTGTCAATCAACACTCGCACATTCCCTCCCCCACAGGCACCCAGCGATACAGCGTGGCCGCCACGTCCTTGGCAGACGTCATCGGCTGCGCTTTCTGCCGCCAATGCGCCTGGCCTTGCGAGCTGCCTGCCGCCCTACCGCCCCGGATATGGCGGCAGGATCATCGTGCGTGCTCAAGGCCCGCACGGCCAGATCATTTTCAGTGGGTGCGTGCCAGCTGCTCCAGAATCGCCGGGTTCTCCAGCGTCGAGGTGTCCTGGGTGATGGCTTCGCCCTTGGCCAGGGTGCGCAGCAGGCGGCGCATGATCTTGCCCGAGCGCGTCTTGGGCAGGTTGTCGCCGAAACGGATGTCCTTGGGCTTGGCGATCGCGCCGATTTCCTTGCCGACGTGGTTGCGCAAATCTTGGGCGATCTGCAGCGCCTCTTCACCGGTCGGCACCGGGCGCTTGAGCACGACGAAGGCGCAGACCGCCTCGCCGGTGAGTTCATCCGGCCGCCCCACCACCGCCGCCTCGGCCACGAGTGGATGCGACACCAGGGCCGACTCGATTTCCATCGTGCCCATGCGATGGCCCGAAACGTTGAGCACGTCGTCGATGCGCCCGGTGATGGTGAAGTAGCCGGTGTGCGGGTCGCGGATGGCGCCGTCGCCGGCCAGGTAGAAGCCCTTGAGTTCCTCGGGGTAGTAACTCTTCTTGAAGCGCTCGGGGTCGCCGTAGATGGTGCGGATCATCGCCGGCCATGGTTTCTTCATGACCAGGATGCCCCCCGTACCCCAGGGCAGTTCGTGCCCGGCTTCGTCCACCACCTCGGCGAAGATGCCCGGCAGCGGCAAGGTGCAGGAACCCGGCACCATCGGCGTGGCGCCAGGCAGCGGGCTCAGCATGTGGCCGCCGGTCTCGGTCTGCCACCAGGTGTCGACGATGGGACAGCGTCCGCCGCCGATGTGCACGTAATACCACTCCCAGGCCGCGGGGTTGATCGGCTCGCCCACGGTGCCGAGAATGCGCAGCGAATCGAGCTTGTAGTTGCGCGGATGCACCGCGGCGTTGGTCTCGGCGGCCTTGATCAGCGAGCGGATGGCGGTCGGCGCGGTGTAGAACACGTTCACCTTGTGATCCTGGATCATTTTCCAGAACCGGCCGGCATCGGGAAACGTGGGGACGCCCTCGAACACCACCTCCGTGGCGCCGCAGGCCAGCGGGCCGTAGGCGATATAGGTATGCCCTGTGACCCAGCCGATGTCGGCGGTGCACCAGAACAGGTCGTCGGGCTGGATGTCGAAAGTCCACAGCATGGTGAGCTGCGCCCACAGCAGATAGCCCGCGGTGGAATGCTGCACGCCCTTGGGCTTGCCGGTCGAGCCCGAGGTGTAGAGCAAGAACAGCGGATGCTCGGCCTCGACCCACTCGGGCGCGCAGGTGGCGCTCTGGCCGGCCACCAGTTCGTGCAGCCACAAGTCGCGCGGCGCGTGGAAGGCGACGTTGCCGCCGGTGCGGCGGTACACCACCACGTTGCGCACGGTGTCGCAGCCGCCCAGGCCCAGCGCCTCGTCGACGATGGCCTTCAGTGGCAAGGCCTTGCCGCCGCGGCGCTGCTCGTCGGCCGTGATCACCAGCACCGCGCCGGCGTCCTGGATGCGGTCGCGCAGGGATTGCGCGGAGAAACCGCCGAACACCACCGAATGCGTGGCCCCGATCCGGGCGCAGGCCTGCATGGCGGCCACGCCCTCCACCGACATGGGCATGTAGATGACGACGCGGTCGCCCTTCTTCACACCCAGGGATTTCAAGGCATTGGCAAACTTGGCCGTGCGCTCGAGCAGTTCGCGGTAGCTCACGCGGGTGACCGTGCCGTCGTCGGCCTCGAACACGATGGCGGTCTTGTCGCCCTTGCCGGCTTCAACGTGTCGGTCCAGGCAGTTGTACGACACGTTGAGCTTGCCGTCGGCGAACCATTTGTAGAACGGCGCGCCGCTGGCGTCCAGGGTTTGCGTGAACGGCTTGTGCCAAGCCAGGTGCTCGCGCGCGAGGCGGGCCCAGAACCCTTCGAAGTCGCCCTCGGCCTCGGCCACCAGCTTGCGGTAGGCGTCCATGCCGGAAATGCGCGCGCGCTGCACCGCCTCGGAAGAGGGGTAGTAGGTCTTCAGCTCGTGATGCTCGGGTACAAGTTGCTCGGTCATGGTTGTCTCCAGATTCATTTTTCAAAAGATAGAATCCCGTCCGCGCTAATAATCGCGGCCGCGATGTCCTCCACTGTCGTGCGCTTGCTCATGGCCTGCCCGCGCATCAGCTTGTACGCATCCGCATCCGAGATGCCATGCATCCGCATCAGGATATTCTTCGCCTCAGTGATTCGCTGTACCCCGAGGAGCTTCTCTTCGACCTTTCTCAGCTTCTTTTGCTGTTCCTTCATGCGCACGTTCAGCTCGCGCGCAACGACCAGGGTGCTCAAAAGCCCGAAGGTTCGGATAGGCAATGGCAGGATCGCCTTCGCATTGGCCTTGATCACAGCCTCCACGATCGTCGGGTTCTCGAAATCAACGACAGCGATCAGCGTCGGTTCATCCTCCGTCTTGAGCCACTCGAAATTCACGTCCAGCGCATCGGGTCTGATCGCCAGAAAGACCACTTCCGTACGCTCGGGCAAAACCGGGAGCGGGGGCCAGAATGCCTGGACCTGGCATCCAATGCGTTGCAACTGCTGAATCAACTGCAAGCCATCCTGATTGTCCGGATGGAACACCAGAACCTTGATATCCCGGAGATCTTTCAATGGCGCTTGCGCGTCGAGAACTCTGGATCGCCTCCTGACTCGCTCCACCTTCAGATCTCCAGATTGTCAATCCTCGCCGCCCAGTCGCCCAAGGAGTGAGTCACCAAATAAGGATCCGGGTGCACGGCACGGCGCGCCTCGCGAACAATCGTGAATTGCCCCTTCGAGTTCGCGATGCCGATTCGCGGGTAAAGGCAAGTATGGTGATTGCTCGGCTCGATTCGTATCCGGCCCTGCGGCGCCTCGAACTCGCTTCCCAGCACAAAGGGCAGGATCGCGGCAATTTCGTCACTACCCGATTTTCTCATTGCGTTAGCGAAGATGTGTACCTGGAAAAACGACGCTTCCCAACACATATTTGGGACGCAGAGATCCCCGAAGCCTGCGTTGTATCTCGCCAAACAACTTCGATTGGCCTCGGACTCGATGCTCTGAAAATAGGGGGCAGACGTAAAATGCCCCGCAGCAATATTGGCCCCCATCTGCGAGATCTCCGCCTCCGAGGTCGTGAGACTGGCTATCGGCATTTGCTTGGGGCTGAGACCGGCCTCCGCATAAGCGCGATACAACAAAGTGGTGGAATCACCAACCACTGTCGAGAAAATAAAATCCGGCTTCTTTGCCTGGACGTCACGGATCACGTTCTGGAAGTGCTTGAAATCTGCCGTCAGCGGAACGTATACCTCGGCCAATTTCTTGCTGTCGGGGTGCTGCTGGACCAACTCACCCATGATCCGATTGGATTCGTAGGGATAGATGTAATCGGAACCCACCAGATAAACCCTGGCGCCGAAATTGGAAACCATAAACTCAGCCAGTTGCACGCTGTTCTGGTTCGGCGCAGCGCCCGTATAGATAACGTTGTTCGAGAACTCGAAGCCCTCATAGAGGGTTGGGTAGAACAACAGTTTGTTCCATTTCTCGATGATTGGGATGACCGCCTTCCGACTACTGGACATGTAGCAGCCGAAGATGACGTTAACCTTGTCCCTCGTGATCAATCGCTCTGCCAGCCGCGCGTACATCGCGGGATCCGACTGAGCGTCGTAGCGCACTGGGAGGAGTTCACGACCATCGATCCCCCCCTGCTTGTTGATATCGTCGACGGCCAGCAGCGCCCCCTGGAGCTGAGAGCGTCCGATCGTTGAGGTTGCTCCGCTATCAGAGAAAAGAAGGCCAATTTTTACAGGATCTTTGTTTGACACGATTGGGGAATAAAAAAACTAAGAATTCAACTGAAATTACAGGCTGTAAGTGACGTCGCCCGAAACGGCGATAGTTCTACTTGTCGCTCTTCCCGGGCCCACGGCATCGCTTTTGGCTCGAAGCACCTGCTAGCGCCAGGATAGCCGGGCATAGATTTCGACGACGTCGGTCAGCAACGACATGGCTGTACGCAAGATCCGGTAGTTCTGGTAACCGAAAATCGTCTCGACATAGGACTCGGCCTGTGGATCGACCACCACGGCGTACACGTTAATCTCCGATTTTCGGGCCTGTTGCACTGCCGCGCGCGCATCAAACACTAAGTATTTCTCATCAAAGATGTCGACATCGGATGGCGCTCCGTCCGTTACGACCAGAATCGCCCGAGAGTCCGCGGTTTCCTCCGCGAGACAGGCAGTCGCATGGCGAACCGCCGCGCCGATGCGGGTCGAGTACCGTCCGGCCACGGACCCGACGCGCGCGATCGCCTCACCGTCCAATGGCACTCCGAAATCCAGCAGCTTGTAATAATTGACCTCGGCCCGGGTATTGGAACAAAAGCCATGGATGGCGACGCGGTCGCCAACTTCAAGAAGGGTGCGCGCAAAAAACAATGCTGCCCGCTTTTCTATCTCGAGGATTGACTCTTGCCCTTGGGCAATAACATCATTGGTCGATTGCGAAGTGTCCATCAGCATCAAAACACTCGATGATTTTTCAGATCGCGGGTGACCAATGAACAGCCGGGGGTCTGGTGTCTCACCCTTACGCCTGTCAATCATCACCTCGACAGCAGCGTTCAGATCAAGCTCATCGCCTTCCCATTGGCGTCGCAAGCGCCTTTCCCGACTCAGACGACGGACCCGATTCAGGGGAATCGACGGCAGCCCGGCCATCAACGCCTGAGCACCGCCAGCTATGGTCCTCACGGCCGGCTGCCGGCGAAGTTTGTCAATGACCGTACACCAGTTCTGGCGATGAATGCCGATACGGTAATCCCATTCGGCATGGGTAGTACGTGCAAGTTCCAGGTCTTCATCATCCTGCTCGCCGGCGCCTTCATTGCTGACCGCGTCTCCCCCCATTCTGTCACTTCCCTCCCGCTCCATTGGGACGTGCAGATCCATGGCTTCGGGCGGGGGGATGTTCGGACTTTCGAAGTCCCATAGATAGGAATTGTCATCCCTGTAGGGCGGCGACACCACGTATTGCTGGGGATTGAATCGGATCCGCAGCTGGCCAAGATCATTGGCCAGCACCGAGGCGATGCGGCGAAATTCGTCGTAGTTTTCCAGATCATGCGCAGCCGCGCCGAACAAGGCGCGTGCCTTGTTCACCCATGCGTCTCCATCCTCGTAGCTTCCGTCAATCAGGGCGAGGTTCATCCTGGAAATCATTCCCGAAAAACTCATCGCGTAACGATCAGGGGTCTCGACATAGTCTCGGATAAATTTGGTGAACCAAGCCCTCACACCAGGATATTCCCGCATCAGGAGGTGCTCGACGCGTGCGTCTTCGATTGCCGAGACCACTGCGACGCCCATGGGCTTCAGGGCTGCTGCCGGGCGATGCGCCTGCGAATAGCGCAAATGCGCGGCCGCATGCGCCACCGCTGCGCGGTAAAGCCGGTAGCAAGCGCCGCTGTCACCACAACCCGGTTGATCCTGGAGCAAAAAATGGGCGGGTGTCAGAACAGGCTGGGCCGACAAGTCTGCCGCCTGCTCTTTGGCGCGCAGTTGAACCGACAAGCTGTTTCCCGAAAGGCCTGTGAGCAGCAGAGTCAATGAGCGCAGCGATGTAGCGAGCTCAAAGCTCCCAACCAATGGAGCTGCGTGGTGCACGATGCTTAGGCCTTTGGCCCCCTCGACTGCGGCACGGGCGCCGCGATGCCCATCCTGGCTGTTGGCTGCATTTCACGGCTCGCCTGCGCACAGGACGATGGCCACGGCATGGTGTGCGAATCCGGCATTGCATTGCGGTGCAACAACAAGAAACTGCCCCGTTCCCCACGAACGATGCGGCTCGCACGCCCGAATGACCCTGTGCGCTCCAGCATACACGCTGGGACGCCGGCCCAATCTGTGTGCCTGATTCGAGCTGTCGCCATGATCTGCTCAGGCCTGCACACCGACGCAGCAGCCCTGCTCCACAACGGAATCATCGAAGTAGGCCGCGATGAACCCATGCAGTGCCAAGGCCATCTGCGGGTCGTCGGTTAAGGCATGGGTCATCGTCATCGCGCAGCTATCCGCCGGCGAAATACCGGAAGCAATCAGCATCCCGGCATATATCAGCATGCGGGTTGAAATCCCCTCGTCCAGACCCTGGTTCTTCAAGGTCCTCGATCGGCTCGCTACGCCAACCAAGCAAACGGCCGTCTCCAGGCAAACTCCCGCCTCTCGCGCCACGATTTGCGCTTCCACCGCCGCCTCCGGATAGTGAAATTCGAGGGCCGCAAAGCGTTGGCGGGTCGATGCCTTCATGTCCTTGCTGCGGCTCTGGTAGCCCGGGTTGTACGAAACTACAAGTTGAAAATCCGGGTGTGCATGCACCACCTCCCCTTTCTTATCGAGAGGAAGTATGCGCCTTGAATCGGTCAGGGGGTGGATGATCACGGTGGTGTCCTGTCGCGCCTCCACGACCTCGTCGAGGTAACAGATCGCCCCGTGACGAACTGCGAGCGTGAGCGGCCCGTCATGCCACGCCGTGCCACTGGCGTCCAGCAGGTATCTGCCGACCAGATCGGAGGCGGTCATGTCCTCATTACAGGCAATGGTGATGAGTGGCTTGTTCAGGCGCCATGCCATGTACTCGATAAAGCGCGTCTTGCCACACCCCGTCGGACCCTTGAGGACCAGCGGCAAACGATGTACATACGCATGTTCATACAGCGAAATCTCGTTGCGCGCTGGCCGATAAAAAGGCTCCTCGCGAACCAGGTAACTGTCAAGGGAAAAGGACACGTCCGACCTCTTTCGGTTCATGGGCTGGCAGGCACCAAGCCTGCCAACTGAGGACACAATCAGCGATGCGCGCTGGCCTCGTTCGGGATGCCATCCATCGGGCACTCCTCCGTCCCCACGGTCGTGCGCGTGAATGACTCAACCATCTTGCGCGTGCCCTCGGGGTCGTTCACCCACTTCCCGTAAAACTCGAAGGGACACGCCGCCACGCCGTTTGCACCCTCGCCGGAGTTGATCAGCCCCGTGTAGCCACGGTGAACCAGCTTGAACAGGTGGTTTTGCGACTGCATGTTCTTGCGAGCATCGCGGATCAGCCCGATCGACAACTCCGCATACTGGATGCCCATGTCCTCTTCACCGCATTCCCCAAGGGTGCGTCCGTCGAAGCCGATGATCGCCGAATGGCCGAAGTAGGAATACACGCCGTCAAAACCCGAGGCGTTGGCCACAGCGACATACACGTTGTTCATGAAGGCCATCGCCTTGGAGACCATAACCTGCTGGTCCTTGGCCGGGTACATGTACCCCTGCGAACGCACGACGAGCTCCGCGCCTCGCATCGCGCAGTCGCGCCAGATCTCTGGGTAATTGCCGTCGTCGCAGATGATCAGGCTGACCTTCAGGCCCTTGGGTCCATCGCAAACATAAGTGCAGTTGCCGGGATACCAACCCTCGATCGGCGTCCACGGCATGATTTTGCGGTACTTCTGCACGATCTCACCCTTGTCATTCATCAGGATCAGGGTGTTGTAGGGCGCCTTGTTCGGGTGGTCTTCGTGCCGTTCGCCGGTCAACGAGAACACGCCCCACACCTTTGCACGCCGACAGGCCTCGGCAAAAATCTCGGTTTCCTCGCCGGGCACGGTTGACGCGGTTTCATACATTTCCCCGGCGTCGTACATGATGCCGTGCGTCGAATACTCCGGAAATACGACCAGATCCATGCCCGGCAAACCGGATTTCATGCCAACCACCATCTCGCCGATCTTGCGTGCATTCGCCAGCACCTCCGCGCGGGTATGAAGTCGCGGCATCTTGTAATTGACAACCGCGACACCAACACAATCCTTGCTGCTAGAAATATCTCCGTGTCTCATTTTTCACTCCTAGTTGAATGACACTACACCGTCAGAAAAGATTTCACTCTTTGAATATTGAGACTTTCTTTCGCCTCCTCGTGCACGATCCTGCCTCGATCCAGAACGATGAACTGATCTGCCACCTCCATCGCAAAACTCAGAACCTGCTCCGAAACTAGGATCGAAAAACCGAGTTCCCGCTTCAAGTCATTGAGTGTTCTCGCGATCTCCTTGATGATCGAGGGCTGAATGCCCTCCGTGGGCTCGTCGAGAATGAGAACCTTGGGGTCGGTCACCAGCGCGCGCGCGATCGCCAGCATCTGTTGCTGCCCGCCGGAAAGATTTCCGCCCCGGCGCCCCTTCATCTCCTGCAGGACCGGGAAGAACCTGTAGATGTACGAGGGGATCGATTTTGAACTCGAATATTCGAGGCCGGTCATGATGTTTTCCTGCACGTTCAGCATCGGGAAAATCATTCGCCCCTGCGGCACGAAGGCCACCCCCGCCTTGACGCGTGCATAACTCGCAAGCCGCGTCAGGTCGACCCCGCCCAGTCGGATCGAACCGCTGCGCGCCGGAAGCATCCCGATCAGCGCCTTCAGTAACGTGGTCTTGCCCATTCCGTTGCGCCCCATGACGGCAAGCGTGCCTTTCTCCGGCAAAGAAAGCGATACGTTCCGAATGATGTATGACTCACCGTAATAGACATCAAGCCCAGATACTTCAAACATGTAGCGCCTCTCAATGACCCAGGTAAACGTCGATCACACGTGGATCCGCCTGGACTTCGTCGGCCGAGCCCTCGACTAACAAACGCCCTTGATGGAGCACGGTGACGGTGTGCGCAATACTTCTCACAAAATCCATGTCATGTTCGATGACCACGACCGAGCGGCCCACGGAAAGCACTTTGAGCAACTCCGCGGTCTGCTCGCGCTCCCTTGGACTCATGCCAGCTACTGGTTCATCGAGTAGTAAGAGCTTGGGAGCCTGCATCAACAACATTCCGATTTCCAGCCACTGTTTCTGCCCGTGGCTAAGATGTCCCGCCCGCCGATCCAGCAGATCGTCGAGAAACACAATCCGTGCCATGTCGCGAATCTCTTCCTTCACGACCTTGGTACGGCGGAAGAACAGCGAAGCAAGCGCGCCTCGGCCGCGTGGAATCGAAATTTCTAGATTTTCGGCGACGCTCAGGTCTTCATACACCGAGGGATTCTGGAACTTCCGCCCGACCCCGGCCCTCACGATATTGAAGTCAGACAGATTGGTCAGATTCAGGTCATTCAGGAAAATCTGCCCTGCCATCGGCCTGGTTTTGCCACAGATCATGTCGAGCAGCGTTGTCTTGCCTGCGCCATTTGGCCCGATGATCACTCTGAGTTCATCTTGTGCGATGTGGAGCGAAAGATCGTCGACCGCTTTGAATCCGTCGAAGGAAACACTCAGATTCCTGATCGACAACTCACAATGGCCGCGACGCGCTGCTGGGACGTTAGCCCCATCGAAAATGACCCCCTGCTGTCCCTGCATCAGTTCCATCAACATCCCCTTCTATTCGCGGCTCAGCGCGAAGCGATCTAAAAGCCCCATCAGGCCGTTCGGCATGGCCGTCACGACAAGAATGAAGAGCGCGCCCAGGAAAAAAAGCCAGATATGCGGGAAATTATTGGAGAGGTAGAACTGAAGAAAGCCAACAACAAGAGCTCCAAGAACAGCTCCTGGCACGGATAGTCGCCCGCCCACCGCCGCATAAACCACCATCTCGATTGAGCTGGTCACGCCGACCACTGTTGGCGAAATCAGACCGGCTTGTATCGTGAAGAAGGCCCCTCCAATCGATGCGAACAGCGCGCCCAGCATGAAAATGAACGCCTTGATGGCTGCAGTGTTGTAACCGCTGAAGCGAACCCTGTCCTCCCGATCGCGAATTGCAATCACTACGTTTCCCAGCCGACTGCGGATCACCGCAGTGCTCCCCATCGCCACGAACAGCAGCAACACAATTTCGGTGTAATAGATTGCGTACGTTGATGCGTGACTGTAAATGTCATATCCCAGGAACGTTGTGAAATTCGTGATACCGTTTTCGCCCCCGGTGTAGCTCTGCTGCCCTACCAGCAAAACCGTAAAAGTAAGCGCCAGGGCAAGAGTAACGATGGCAAAGTAGACACCACTGACCCTTTTCTTGAAAACAAGATAGGAAAAGACAAAGGCCATTGTGGCGGGAATCAAAACGATAGCCGCGAGCGTGATGTAAATATTCGAGAACGGCGCCCACCACGCAGGCATCACCTTGATTCCACTCCATATCATGAAGTCAGGTAGATTCGAACCCGATGCCTCGATCTTGAGAAACATCGCGAGTGCGTATCCGCCAAGGCCGAAGAAAATACCCTGGCCCAGACTCAGAATCCCGCCGTAGCCCCATGTGAGTACGATCCCGATGGCTACGAATGCAAAGGAAAGGTATTTGCCAGCGAGGTTCAGATAAAAGCCGCCGAGCAGTAATGGAAACGCTACGAGCAGCACCAGTGCCAAGGTCGCAAGAGCGCCTAGCTCCATGTATTCGCGCTTTATCTTCATAGTCAGCTACGCACTCTGGTAGTAAACAGCCCGGAGGGCTTGAAATACAGAACGACGATCACTATCGCCAGCATGGTCATCTTCGCCATGGAACCGCTCATGAAATATTCCAGCCAAGACTGCGACTGAGCGATGCTGAATGCTGAAAGAACTGTCCCCATCAAGCTCTGCACGCCGCCGAACACGACCACGATGAACGCGTTGACGATGTACAGTTGGCCGGTGCCAGGGTTTGTGGAACCGATCATCGTGAACACACAACCGGCAATGCCAGCTAACCCTGAGCCCAGCGCGAAGGTCAATGCGTCCACCTTCCGTGTGTTGATCCCTACCGCGGCGCTCATCGCACGATTCTGGGTCACGGCGCGGATCCTCAACCCGGACCGCGTCCTGTTCAGCAACACGTACACACCCAGAGTCACGCCGGCCGCCAGTGCGATGATGAACACGCGATTCAGTGGAATCTGGATCGTCGAATTCAGATTCCACGGGCCATTGAGCCAACTCGGAAGCGGAACGCTCACCTCTCCCGACCCGAAGATCGTTCGGTAGGCCTGCTGCAAGATCAGGCTCAGGCCCCAGGTTGCCAGCAGCGTGTCCAGCGGTCTGCGATAAAACCACTGGACAAATAATCGTTCAAGCGCATAGCCCAATGCAAAGGACGCAAGAAAAGCGACAGGAATGGCGACCAAGATATATATACCCATAAGATTTGGGGCATATTTCTCGAAACCGCTTGCTGTCAGATAGGTCATGTAAGCGCCAAGCGTCATCAATTCTCCGTGCGCCATATTGATGACGCCCATCAAGCCGAAAATAATGGCAAGACCCAGGGCCATGAGCAACAAAACCGAAAACAGGCTAAGTCCATCAAAGGCCTGCATCACTGCTATGCTGAAATTCATCGTCGGGCTTTCGGTAGATCTGCACGGAGAAAAACGAACGAGCACTATGCCTGCTTCGCGCGGAACCAGCGTGGGGCACTCGTTCGCGCCGGATTACATCTTGATGAAGGGCTCCGGCTCGACAAGACCAGGACTCTGCCAGACGATGTCAAACTGCCCATCGGACCGCGCCCTGCCGATACGCACTTTTTTCCAGACGTAATTGTTTTTCTCATCCACCTTGACCTCGCCCTCAGGTGCCTCGAGAATAAGCCCGCGCGACGCTACAATCACCTTCTGCGGATCGAAGGATTTCGCCTTTTCCACACCTTTTTTCCATAGGTAGACGCTGTTGTAGGCGCATTCCATCGGGTCGCCAATTACTCGCTTCTGGCCATACTTCGCCTTGAACGCCTTAACGAAGGCTTGGTTAGCCGCCCCCGGAATGCTTTCGAAATACCCCATACAGGCGTAATATCCGACCGCATTTTGTGCGCCGATGCCTTCGATTTCATTTTCGGACACCACGGTGGATAACAGCACCTGTTTCGTGCCGTCGAGTCCCGAGGCCCGCAACTGCTTAAAAAAGGCAACGTTCGAGCCCCCAACGACCGTGCTGTAGATACAATCGGGCTTCGCAGCTTTGATCTTGTTGATGATGGCCGAGAAATCGGTTTGCCCTAGCGGGGCATATTCTTCACCGACCAGGCGTCCCTTGACCTTTGGCAGCGTAGCCTTAGCGATCAAATTGCACGTGCGCGGATAAACGTAATCCGAGCCGACCAGGAAGAAGGTTTTACCTTTTTCCTTGGCGAGCCAATCAATGGCCTGTACTACCGATTGATTTGCCGATTGCGAGGTGTAGATCACGTTTGGATCTTCCTCTTCCCCCTCAAAATAGGTCGGGTAATACAGAAGGCCCCTTTTGCGGTTCAGCACGGGTTCTACAGCCTTGCGCGAGGCGGACGTGTAGCAACCGATGATGGCCGGCACTTTATACTCGTTCAGCAACAGCGCTGCTTTCTCCGCAAATACCGATGGCTGACTTGCTCCATCCTGGATGATGGCCTGGATCGGCCGGCCCATGACGCCCCCGGAGGCGTTGATCTGGTCGATCGCAAGCTTCTCGGCATCAACCATCGCAGCCTCGGCGATGGCGATGGTCCCAGTAAGAGAGTGCAATAAGCCAAGCTTCACCGGTTCCGCGGCAAAGGCGCTGCTTGCCAGTAGAGATGAAGACGCGGTGATCCCAGCCACAGCCGTTGCGCCCCCCAGACTCATAAACTCGCGCCTTGATAATTTCCCCATCATTTATCTCCTCGGTGGTTAACAAAAAAAGGCAAAAATAGGTGAGCGGCAGGGCGCTCAAATTTGCATGGTCAACAGCTCTTTGAGCTGGTTGTCGATATATTTCGTGTCGGTTAGATTTGCGCCTCCTCCTGCGAAATGCCCCCACACTCCCGGGATAGGACGGCATACAGCGTTTGGCATTTGAGCGACTTCGCGTTTATTGTCTTCGACAGGAAAATAGAGATCCATTTCGCCTGGCATTACGACTGCCTTGGCAGTGATTGCAGCTAAGGCCTTTGCGAAATCTCCGTTGTAAATCTTATTCGCACTAATATCGCCGTTTTGCCATGTCCAAAGCATTGCGAGAAGGTTGTTAGCGTCCTTTGGTAGAAAAAATCCCTCCCAGAAAGCAACCAAGAAATCTTCGAGAGATGAGTACCCCATGCTCCGCCACAACTCTTGCATATAAAAGGGCTGCGAAAGACCCCACCCCGCGTAAACGCGACCCACGCCGCGTAGGCCTTTAGTGGGAGGCGTGTCATACCACCCATTCTTCCAAGCCTCATCGTTCGTTAGCGCTGCTTTGACCCCTTCTAGAAACACGAAATTGTGGGGTGCCGTCTTTGCCGAACCACAGAACGGCGCAATCCGCTCGACCATGCTGGGGTAAAGGCTTCCCCACTGGAAAGTCTGCTGCGCACCCATAGACCAACCGACGACCAGCTTGATCTTTTGGATGCCAAATTTCTCCGTGATTAGCCGATGCTGCAGTTTGACGTTATCGTAGAGAGTTGTCCTTGGAAAACGTGCCTTGTCATATGGCGCCGGCGTATTGCTAGGCGATGATGACAACCCATTACCAAGCATGTTAGGAACGATGATGAAATATTTGGCGGGATCTAAGGCCATCCCATTTCCGATCAGCCATTCATTGTCGTAGTGCTGCCCCGAATACCAAGTCGGGTAGACAATAACGTTGCTCGCATCGCTGTTTAAAGCACCATAGGTCTTATAAGCGAGCTTACAATCGCGCAGTGTTGCGCCCCCTTGCAGGGCAACGTTGCCGGCCTCAAAAACTTCATAGTGCATATCCATTAATCACTCCTGATATCAGCTCAACTCGATTGCGATAAATTAAATATTGTCACCCGTCAAGCGCGCCTCACCCTCAAACGCCATAATTGCCCAGTAACTAGCCCCGCCTACGACGGCGGACGAGATTGCGGTGGACAGTTGCGGCATGTATTTCTCAATGATGAAGGCGACGACGGAGCCGATCACCCATGCTGCAAACGCCTTCCATCTCCACGTTTGCTCGACCCTTTTGCTATCTTTGATGAAGTACTGGTCAATCAGAATAATCGCGCCAATTGGTGGAACCAAGATTCCTAGCAAAGATAGCCACTGGATGAAGAATGCCCATACGTTGCCCGCCGCGACAGCGATCCCAATTGCACCGAGGACTAGTGCAACAATGCGCATGCGGCCATGAATAATCCGGGACCATCCGATCGCTGAGTTGTACAAGCAATGGGAACATACCGAGCCCAGGTTGATATACAAAAAGGCGACGGCGAGAATGCTGAGCCAGCCAATTTTCTGGGCTATTGCATAGCCGAACATATTGTCCATGCCGAATGGATTTGCATTCGGCACCGCCAACGCTGCCGTAAAGATACCGCCGATAAGCATGGCTATTAAGTTAGCAAAGGGAAACGCGCTGAACGTTGCCATTAACGATTCATTTTTCGTTCGCGCCCACCGACTGAAATCTCCGCTGACCGTGCCAGCATCCGCAAAAAGGGCGATGACCATGGTCAGACCCGCGCCTAACGACATGCTCGCAACTCCGTTGTTTCCCGCGTAATTAAAGATTGCGCTCCATGTGGTGCTGCTGCTTGATTCAGAGATCACCCAGAACCCCAAACCCAAGAAAAGCGGGACTGAGGCCATTCCAATGTAGTGAAGGCCGCGCACGCCGACAAAAGTGATTCCGATGTAAATAACACCAGCGAGGATCGTCATTAGCACGTAGTTCAGTGAAAATGCACTACTGACGAGATTTCCAGTGATCCCGGTCTGGACTGCATACCAACCCAGCAAAAGAGTTGACAACAGTCCCGACGCTATCGCGTAACCTTTTTTGCCGAAGACGGAACTCGCCATTAAGGCAAAGTTGAGGCCCGTTTTTGTTGCCAGGACGCCGAGAGCCCCGACATAGCCAAACATGAGGAGATTGCCTATCACCATAGCAGCGATTGCGCGCTGAAAGCCCATACCGAGAACCAGCAAGGACCCTGTCATTGCCCCGGTAATGATCATTGGGAATCCAATCCAGACCATGGTGATCGAGAATAAACTTCGGCGCGCTTGGTTTGGTACAGGCTTGTGCTCGTATTCATCGCCAAGGATGTGGTCTATTTCCTCTGCCTCGTGCATCAATTCGCCTTCCAACTTTCCAATTGATGACTGTATTGATTTTTGCATCGAACATCCTTTATTAACGTCATTTATCCCGCCAGGCAGGGTAAGATTCGCGCAAAAAAAAAGCCAAACACGACTATGTCGCGTTTGGCTTTTTTGCCTTTTGGCTCGATCGGCAATGTTGGCGATCAGCCCTTGATACTTTATAAAAACTAACTAACTATTGACCTAGAGAATCCTGCTCCACCTACCCAACGGCACTCCACTTATGTACATTAAGTGAGATCCTTCGGATCCAGTCCTTGTTTCAAAGCAACATCCATGCCAGGCCTGTAAAAATTCATAAAGATGTGAGCATTTTTACGCCTTTCTCACTCTCAGCTATCTCGATCGGCTCAATCAGAAATGTCCTTGTGCTAGCGCTCAGTTGCTCTGGATCTCCATTGGGAGTTGACTTTCTGGTGCGTAAAATGCACTAAATTACTCCGACGCACCATCTTTAAGCATCTCCCTCCTTTGCGTGATCATGGGCTAATGTTTCACTCACTGAGTTGATGCGCACCGCTCAGTTGACCGTTGCTGCTTCGCTCAAGCCGCAAAAAAAAAGGCCAAATTCGAGATTCTCGAACTTGGCCTTTTTGCCCGTGAGCACAGGCGACTTTGTTGGCGCCCGCTCTAATTTGATTTCTATATGGCAGCATATGCGCGGCGAGAGCCCTCGCCATTAGTACTTTCCCGAATTCTCGTCGGAGTCTGGATACCCCCTCACGAGGGCGGCATGGGCCTGTGTTACGCAGGACAGGCCTCTTTACGCGAATCGACGATGCACCTGTGCGTGGCAGCGAGTGGATGCTCTTCGCGGACTGCACCACGAAACGTTGCAATTCCTGAAGCCGCGATCTATTGCATCACATAGGCAGAGCCAGAGATCATTCTTCCTTTCATATCCGTCGCCTGAAGGCCGACCCACCTTCGCACCTCATGGTCTTGTCACCGCCCCGGGTACGGCGGCAGGATCATCGTGCGGTTCACCAGTACGTTGAAGGCATAGCCCGGCCGGATCGTCAGCGTCGGTTGGATGCTCAGGTTCTTGTTGAGCAGGTTGGTGCCGACATTGTCCATCTGCTGAGCCAGGGCTGAGGCTGCCTGCTGGCTCGCAGACGGGGTGTTGAGAGCGCCGGCGTTTTGCGGCTGGCTCAGCTGAGCGCCAACACCAAGCATGCTCATCAAGACGGCACTACCAAAGATTCGCATGTAATGGTTGTCGACCTGATCGTGGAATCCGGCCTGGCCCTCCCCGTCCGTGCCGCTCATCCCTTTCAGATCCATCATGGCGCCGTTGGGGAAGATCAACCGATTCCAGGCTACCAGCACTCGGCTCTGGCCATAGGCCACGTCGCTGCTGTACTCGCCGATGATGCGCGTGCCCTGAGGAATGAGCACCACGGCCGGATTGAGGCTGTCATAGACCGTTTGCCGCACTTGCGCTGTGATCGTACCCGGCAGATCGCTGTCGATGCCAGTCAGCATGACTGCAGGGATGACGGCGCCGGCAAACAATTCATGATTGCTGATCGGCGGTTGCGCCGCCGCCTCGAGGTAGCCGTTCGACGCCTTGTCCACTTGGCTGGCCAGGAATGCCTTGTTCTGGGCTTGCGGGCTCTGTGCGTCGCCAGTCATACCCGAGGCGCCCTGAAGTGCCGCCAGCGCCTTCTGGAGGTTGGGATCAGCCGCGCTCTGGGGTGTTGCGGCCAGAGCCGTGAGGTTGCGCAGTGCGTCGGCTCGCGATGGGGCTGCGGCCTGGGACTGGATGCTGCCCATCACTCCCACGCTCCCCGCGCTGGTCTTGGCCAGGTGTGCACTCTGGTCCGCCAGTACAGCACCCTCCAGATCCTTGTAGTGCTGCTCGATCAGCCAGCGGTGATATTTCTGAGCCGGCGTGAGTTGTGGCGGCTCGCCGCTGGCATGCAATGCCGCGCCGGGGTTGTTCGGGTTGTTCAAATGCGCGCCCGCGCTGCTGGCTGCGCCGACAGGCGCAGATGCTGACTTTCTGGTGGGACTTGAGGCGGCCACAACAGGCCCGCCCAAATGCTGCTGAGCCGCGCGCTGCATGGCAGCGACGTCCGGCGATGTCTGCCCGACCATGGCGGTCGTCCCCGATCTCTCAGCGGGCTGGCTCTTGTTTCCGGCCGTCAGAATGCCGATCACCATCCCACCGACGACGACACTGCCGCCGATGAAGGCGATTTTCTTGAAGTTCCTGCTCAGACGCGCTCCGCCTTCGCGCGGAGTGCCCTTGATGCTCAGGGCCCTTCCCTTCTTGGGCGCCGCGGCGCCGTTGAGGTCCTGGTTGAGCAGACTCTCGTCCAGGGGCTTGTCGTCTTGAATCGCTTCAGTCATGACGCGCCTTCACCGCCCAGAGAACCAGCTGCCACCACCTGCCTGACCGTGCCGGCAGGTCACGCTGCTGGCGCCCTTGCCGACGCCAACGACCAGTTTGAAGGCCTGCGGCAGGCCATCGATGATGTAGTAGCCATGCACCAGGCGACTGTTCATCAGCTCAGTCTGGCCGTGGGTGACGCTGAACACGGCGGGCGCGTCGGTGTATTGCATGTCGGGCGGCATCTGCAGGTAGGTGTGTCCGCCCCCTGCGAAGATGCGCACGGGCTTCAGATCCGCGTTCTCAAGATCGGCATGGCCGTCATCCACCTTGCAGGTGAAGTCGAAATCCAGACTTGCCGGGTCGATGCTGCCCATGGGCGCAACCACGGCCTTCTTCCTGGCCTCGACCCTGGCCTGCTCAGCCGCCCTCGCCTGCGCCGCCTGCTGCTGCATGTTGATCACCAGTTGCTGCGGGTCGTAGAAGCCGACCAGCGGCACGTAGTCATGGGCGTCGCTCACCAAGGTCATGTAATAGACCCGCCCGGCGTCGGTCGTGACCACCAGGTTGGTCACCAGACCGGCAGCCGTGGGCTTGACCACCACCACGGGGCGATCGCCGGCGCCGGCCGATTGCACGAGCCAGCGCACCGAGTCGCCGATGGACATGTTGGTGATGTGCTCCCCGGCCATCAGGTTGATGACGCAAATGTGCAGCGGCGCGCAGGTGATGGTGGGCCGGCTTTGGCCGTAGGGGTACATCACCTGACCATTGGTGCCGACGAGAGAAGGCGCGATCCCGGTTTGCAGCCATTCCTGGCTCGCATCCTCCGTCGCCCTCGACGAAAGAGGGACCGGAGCGACCCCGTGGACCAGTTGGTCGCTGGTGCGTCCCTTGTCCGGGGTGCCGATCAGGTGAATCGTCGTCGTGCTCGGCATGGCCATCGCGGAGCTGGCCACCATGGCTAGCGCCACCAGTGAGTAGGGGAAGAATTTCATGGCGGCTTCCTTACTGGCCTTTCGAGAAGACCTGTGTCCAGGTCAAGTTCTTGACGAACAGGCCGAGTGGGTTGTCCAGCATGACCTGCGGACTCTCGGCGAGCTTGGGGTCGATCCCCGTGGTGACATCCGCCTTCCAGTGCTCGGCAGGTTGCGGCTGCCCGCCGTTCACCCGGACCTCATCCCAGCCGACCTGCCACGTGTCTTTGCTCACTGGCAGGATGCTGGTGATGTTGGCGCTGACGGTGAAGTCGCCAAACGGGGGATGCTTGCTGTAGTAGCCGTTGAGGTAGGCGGCGGTGTCGCTGCTCGCCATGGCGTAGACACGATGGATCAACGTCTTTTGTGCCGAAGCATCCGGGATGACGGTCCTGGCGTTCCAGATCCAGTTGGCGACCTGCGCCTCGATGATGCGTTGATCGACGGCGCCGCCCGAGACGGGTTGCGCCATAGCGACCGGGTTGCCCATCTTGTCGATCGCCACCACGTAGGGCTTGATCTTAGACTGGGCACCGATGAAGACGACGCCCGTGACGGCGATGGCAGCGACAGCCAATGCGCCAATCGCCGCGTAGCGCCAGCTCTTGGCGCGGGCAAGTGCATCGCCATAGCGCTCATCCCACTCGCGGCGCGCGTTCAAATAGGGATTGGCTTCCGCCATCATTCCTCCTGTGCATGGGTGATGGGCCTAGGCCCTTACCTGGATTGCGCAGGAGGTTGCAGCAGGTGCGACTGTGCGGTCTGTGGTCTTCGCTGGCGAAGCACAAGAACCGAAAAAGTACCGTGTTCAGGACGAGCAACACGCATTCAAGCCGACCGTTCCAAATGCTACGCAGCAGCAGTCGCACAGCGATCATGTTCGCCAGAGGCAGACTTGGCAGTGGGCGGCCCGATGGTGCCATTGAGCAACACCGACCAGTGACAGCTGAGTGCTTAGCTGCCACCGGCGGTGCGCAAGCACCTTATTGACCGCCATCCCAATCCGCGCAGTCGATCCGATATGGCAGCATGCATCGATACACACGTTCCAGCTTGGCTGAAATTGCCGTTCTTACGCGTACTTTGCCGTAGTTGGCGGCTTACCGATGTGCATTTGTGAACGAACTTGGGCCCTATCAACAGCAACGGGTCATCACAGTTACCTGACATTTCGACAGACGACAGACGAGTCATTCAGGGATACAGCCCGCGCTCGGCCCTGGCCTCGAGCACCCGCTCGCAGGCCACGACGAAGGCGGCCGTGCGCAGGGGGATCCGGAGCCGGTCGGCGGTGTCCCAGATGTGCGCGAAAGCGCCGCCGAGAATCTTGTCGAGCCGGGCGTTGATCTCGTCTTCGCTCCAGAAGAAGCTGGAGAAGTCCTGCACCCACTCGAAGTAGCTCACCGTCACGCCGCCGGCGTTGCAGATGACGTCGGGCACGACCAGCACGCCGCGCTCGGCGAGAATGTCGTCGGCCCCCGTCAGGGTCGGGCCGTTGGCGCCTTCGAGCACCAGGCGGGCTGTGGTTTTCTCGGCGCGCTCGGACGTGATCTGCCCCTCCAGCGCGGCGGGGATGAGGATGTCGCAGGGCACGTCCCAGAAGTCTTCGCGGGCGATGGGCTGGGCTCCCGTGAAGCCGGCCACGCCGCCGTGCTGCTGCACATGGGCCTGCAGCGCGGCCACGTCCAGCCCCGGGGGGTGCTGCACGGCGCCGGTGTGGTCCTGCACCGCGACGACCCGGGCGCCGGCCTGGGCGAAGAGTTCGGCCGCGGTGGAGCCGACGTTGCCGAAGCCCTGCACGGCCACGCGCGCGCCTTCCAGGGGGAGGTTGATGCGCCGCGCCGCCTCGCGTCCGGTGACGAACACGCCGCGCCCGGTGGCCTTGACCCGCCCGAGCGAGCCGCCGAGCTGCACGGGCTTGCCGGTGACGACGCCGGTGGCGGTGCCGCCGATGTTCATGGAGTAGGTGTCCATCATCCACGCCATGATCTGGGGGTTGGTGTTGACGTCGGGCGCCGGGATGTCTTGCTGCGGACCGATGATGATGCCGATCTCGCTGGTGTAGCGCCTTGTGAGGCGTTCGAGCTCCTTGCGCGAGAGTTCGCCGGGCTCGACCCGGATGCCGCCCTTGGCGCCGCCGAAGGGCAGGCCCACGGCGGCGTTCTTCACCGTCATCCAGGCCGACAGGGCCATCACTTCTTCCAGCGTGACCTGCGGGTGGTAGCGCACCCCGCCCTTGCCGGGGCCGCGCGAGAGGTTGTGCTGCACGCGAAAACCTTCGAAGTGGCGCACCGTGCCGTCGTCCATCTCGATGGGCACGTCCACGATCAGCGCCC
>JAKAFK010000135.1 GCA_021817985.1 Pseudomonadota bacterium
CGTCGAACTGCTGCGGTTGCTGGCGCAACATCCGAATGTCGAGTTGTCGGCGGTGACCTCGCGGGCCGAGGCGGGAGTCGCGGTGAGCGACCTGTTTCCCAACTTGCGCGGCCGAATCGATCTCAAGTTTAGTGATCCGACATCCTCTTCGCTGCAAGACTGCGACCTGGTGTTCTTCGCCACCCCCAATGGCGTCGCGATGCAGCAGGCGCGGGCGTTGCTTGATGCCGGGGTGAGGGTCATCGACCTTTCCGCCGATTTCCGGATTACCGACGTGGCGCTTTGGGAAAAGTGGTATGGTATGAAACACGCCTGCCCCGAGCGGATTGCGCAAGCGGTGTATGGCCTACCCGAAGTCAATCGCGACAAGATCCGTGCAGCGCGACTGATTGCCAATCCTGGCTGCTATCCGACCGCGACCCAGTTGGGTTTCCTGCCGCTGGTGGAGGCCGGTTGCGTCGATACCGACCACCTGGTCGCCGACGCGAAATCGGGTGTCTCCGGTGCCGGACGAAAAGCCGAAAACTCCCTGCTGTTTTGCGAAGCCTCGGATAACTTCAAAGCCTACGGAGTGCCCGGACACCGCCATCTGCCCGAGATCCGTCAGGGGCTCGAAGCGGCGGGAAACTGCAGGATCGGACTGACCTTCGTGCCACATCTGACGCCGATGGTTCGCGGCATTCACACCACGCTCTACGCACGTATCACCCGCGACGAAAATTTCCAGGCATTGTTCGAGAGACGCTATGCCAATGAGCCTTTCGTCGATGTGTTGCCACCTGGCAGTCATCCGGAGACTCGGTCGGTGCGTGCCGCCAATGTCTGCCGAATAGCGGTGCACAGACCCCAGGATGGCGATACCTTGGTGGTGTTGTCGGTGATCGACAATCTGGTCAAGGGGGCGGCGGGCCAAGCAGTGCAAAACATGAACCTGATGTTTGGATTCGACGAATGCGCCGGTCTCGCGCAAATCCCCGTCTCTCCTTGACACTGCGTCGTCTGCGCGGACGCTTCGGAATTTCTGCGCCGCGCGTTGCGGTGCGTACCCATTTGCCATGGTACTGGCGTGCCGTCGCCGTCGTCGCGATACTGGCGATTTCGATCGCAGCGGCCGGCTGGATCTATGATGCCGGCCGCCGCTTCTCGGGTTTTGATCGCGGCGAGACAGAGCAGGAACTTACCTTGTTGCGCGTCAAATCGGCGAAGTTGGAAGAAGAGGTGGCGCGATTGCGCACTCTTGCCGATGCTAGCGGCAGCAAATTGCAGATCGAGATTACCGCTCAGCAGCAACTGGCCCGCCAAGCCAAAACCTTGGAAGACGAAAATGTTCAGCTCAAGGAAGATCTGGCCGTATTCGAGAACCTCGCCCAAGCGAAAGGGCCTGAAGGCAGCCTGAGCATCAACCGCTTGCGCGTCGACGCGGATGTCGCGGACCAATACCGTTATCGCATGCTGTTGGCGATAAAAGGAGGGGACAAGGAACGCGCGTTCGACGGCAGTCTGCAACTGGTGGTGAGTCTCCAGCAGGGAGGCAAAAGTGTTAAGATGATTCTGCCGTCTGCGGGCTTGCCCGACGCGAGCAATTACAGATTGAATTTCAAGTATTTTCGTCGCGTGGAAGGTACTTTCAAAATCCCCGCCGGCGCCCAGGTCAAGAGCGTTGAAGTCCGTCTGTTGCAAGGCGGTATGCTCAAGGCATCCAAGACCGTCGCCTTGTAAGAAAGGGAACCCATGTTTCTTAATAAATCGAGCAATGCACAGGGACGTATCGATAGTCTGATCGGTGCGGGCACCAAAATCGAAGGCAACGTTACCTTCAGTGGCGGCTTGCGCGTCGATGGCGAGGTCAAGGGCAATGTGCGTGCCACGGGGGAACAGCTCAGCACCCTGGTAGTGAGCGAACAGGCCTGCATCGAAGGGGAAATCAGCGTTGCCCATGTGGTCATCAACGGTGCGGTGATTGGACCGGTGTTTTCCAGTGAATTTCTGGAACTTCAATCCCATGCCAGGGTCACAGGGGATGTGCAATACAATACCATCGAGATACATTTGGGTGCGGTCGTTCAAGGGCGTTTGGTGCATCAGGGGGCTTTGACGATGGGCAAAGCCAAGGAATTGAAACTGGCCTCAAGTAATTGACTGACCGGCCGAATGCCGCGATAATTAATTGATACCAATTCACAGGAGTTGACACTATGAATGCAGTGGCTGAAATGCCGGCGCCGGTAATTTTTACCGATAGCGCCGCCAACAAGGTGAAGGAGTTGATCCTTGAAGAAGGCAATGCCGAACTCAAGCTACGCGTGTTCGTTAGTGGCGGCGGCTGCTCAGGGTTTCAGTATGGCTTCACCTTCGACGAAGTGAAAAACGAGGATGACACGGTACTCGAAAAGGGTGGTGTCACGCTGCTGATCGACCCGATGAGTTATCAGTATCTTGTCGGTGCCGAGATTGACTATTCCGAAGGGCTGGAGGGTGCGCAGTTCGTCATCAAGAACCCAAACGCCACTTCTACCTGTGGTTGCGGTTCATCTTTCTCCGCATAAGCGCAGCAGAAATCGTTGACGAGGGCGGCTTTGGCCGCCCTTTTTGCTTTCAGGCGGGATAGACCGCGCCCAGAACGCGAGGGCCGTGCGCGCCGGTCACCTGCGGCAGGTTGCCTGGCAGTCGGACTAATGTGCGGTGAGCTAGCCAAGCAAAGGCCACCGCCTCGACCCAATCGGCCGGCAGACCGAGTTCCTCGGTAGTGCCGATCCGGGTTTCTGGCAGTAGCTGACGAAGCTGGTTCAGAAGTGAGGCGTTGTGCGCGCCTCCGCCACAAACATAGAGTTCATCGACCGTTGTCGCGCAGTGCTGATCGATCGCCCGTTGCGCAGCTGTCGCCGTCAGCGCCACCAGTGTCGCTTGGACGTCGACAGGATTCTCGTCTCCTACCAAGCAGGTCTGCAGCCATGAGAGATCGAATTGTTCACGGCCGCAGCTTTTCGGTGGTGGCCGCGCGAAAAAATCGAGAGCAAGCATCCGCTCCAACAGGGCGGGGAGCTGCCGGCCGGTTTCCGCCCAACACCCATTCTCGTCAAAGGGCCGGCCAAGGTGGCGTTGGATCCAGGCATCGAGCAACAGGTTACCTGGACCGCAATCGAAGCCATGGGCGGGGAATCCAGGGGCCAGATCAGTCAGATTGGCGATCCCGCCGATATTGAGGATCACTCGGTGCTGCGTCGCCTGCCGGAACAGCGCGTCGTGGAAGGCGGGCACCAGCGGCGCACCCTGACCGCCAGCAGCGATGTCGCGGCTACGAAAATCGGCGACGACACAGATGCCGGTCAATTCCGCGAGCAGCGCCGGATTATTCATTTGAATCGAATAACCTTGCTCTGGCTGATGACGAATCGTCTGTCCGTGACAGCCAATCGCGCGTACCGCGGCGGCCGGGATGTTCCCTTGAGTGAGAACGGCGGCTACGGCCTGGGCGTAGAGGCGTGACAGATCGTTGGCCAGAAGCGAGGCCAGATGGAGCTCGCCCATCTGCTCTTCATGCAGGCTCAGAATCCGCTGACGCAATTCCTCCGGGTAGGGCAGATAGGCGGTTGCGATGGCAACTGGGTGCGCGACAGAGAACTCGACCAGCGCTGCGTCGACCCCGTCGAGACTGGTGCCAGACATCAGACCGACGATGAGTTCAGAATTGGCCATCGGCCAATCGAATTAAATTAGATTGCTGTCTTTGATGAGATCGTCTTGCGTCAGTTGCGCTTGGACGAAAACATGCAATCCCGCCAATGGCTGCGGTCCGAACGAGAAGGCTTGCGCTCTGCAGACTGCCATTGCCCCACGCTTCCGTGATGGGCTTGGATGCACGGAAGGCTTGGAGATGCGTTAAAATCCGCGTCTTTTCTTTATTCATTAGGCGCGTGGAAAAGTTCCGGCGAGTGTAACAAAAAACCGGAGCCATCGACAAATCCACCAGCTCGCTCATGGACATCTCATCCCAACTCGCACGAATCAAGCGCGGCAGCGACGAACTGCTGATCGAGGCCGAACTTGCCGACAAACTGAAGTGTGGACGGCCCTTGCGTGTCAAGGCCGGATTCGATCCCACCGCTCCCGACCTCCATCTCGGTCATACGGTGCTGATCAACAAGCTCCGGCATTTTCAAGAACTCGGCCATCATGTGATGTTCCTGATTGGTGACTTTACCGGCATGATCGGCGATCCTACCGGGAAGAACACGACACGTCCGCCATTGTCGCGCGAGCAGATTCTCGACAACGCAGCAACCTACCGGGAACAGGTGTTCAAGATTCTCGATCAGGAAAAGACGGAGATCTGCTTCAACTCGACTTGGTTCGAACCGTTGGGTGCCGCTGGTATGATCAAGCTCGCCGCCTTGCACACCGTCGCGCGAATGCTGGAACGCGACGATTTCTCGAAGCGATATGCCGCTCAACAGCCGATTGCCATCCACGAATTCCTATACCCGCTCTTCCAAGGTTATGACTCGGTGGCGATGGGGGCGG
>JAKAFK010000136.1 GCA_021817985.1 Pseudomonadota bacterium
GCAGTTATTGGCGGTGCCAGCCTCACCGGTGGACAGGGGTCGATCGTTGGTACGGTCATCGGTGCCATGTTCATCATGACCATCCGCAATGGCTGCGTGCAGATTAATCTATCTCACGGCGTGCAGAATATTGTCACAGGCTTGATTATCATCGTTGCGGTACTCGTGGATCGCCTCCGCAATCCCAAAAACAATTGATTAACGCCACGGCGGGCGACAGCCAAGATCCGCCTTGGGCGAGATGGCCCATCGTTCCGCCACGGATCTTGGCTCGGACGATGTGCCCGCCGACGGGGCGGAAAATCCCGGATACGCTCCCCACACTGCAACGACGGGCACCGTCGCGCCCCAAGGCTCCAATGGTGGGCGTTGAGGGATCGCGCCGCCAACGGATGGGACCGCCAACTCCGATCACCAACTCGAAGATTCCGGCCGTCCGAACCTTTTCCAACAGGCTGCGCCGTTACCCTACGCTTTAGGTATCCGGGTCGCCTTACCGATTTGACGACCAACCAACCCGCCGGCGAGCGCCGCAGCGCCCATTGCCAAGACTCCGGCTGGACCAGCGACTGCAGCAGCAATACCCGCACCCAACAGCGTACCCAAAGCAGTGTTCTCCTGCCGCAGTGCCCGCTTTCGGGTACTAGACATCGGTGCTCTAATGGTAAAATTCCTGCGACGGGCTGTTTGAGTGGTCATCGCACCTTTACTGCGATTGCAGCCGACGCAGGCAGCAAAAAGATTATTGCCGTGGTTGCTTCCCCCTCTGGCGCGTGGACGGGAATGGTCGACCTCCCATGCGCCACGGGCCCCGGCGGTGCCATAATTGGCGAAAGCCAGTTTCTTGTGGCAGATGTGGCAGTATCCATCGGTCCTGTCGTAAACCATTCTCCGTTGGCGATCATCGAATGCCATATGTGATATCCTAACCTCGATCATTCGCCGCGTGCGAGAATCAGCACCACGAGTGCTGTCAGCGCGGCGGCTCCAATCAACAACAATCCCACCTTCAATGGATCTTCCACTCGCTCCGCTTCCACCTGGATTCCTTGGGCGGGCAGCGCGCTCGCCACCTTGTCGGCTTGCGTGAGAACCTGTCCCGGCGACCATCGCATAGCACGCGCCGCCTTTGCCAATTGCTCCACACTGATCGCAACGGTCCCGCGTTCCGCACGGGACCATGTGGACTGCGCAACTCCCACTGTCTTCGCCAGTTTGCTTTGATCCAGACTAAGTTCCTTCCGTCGGGTTTCCAGGATGCGACCGACTATGGCTGGGTAAGTTGTTGCAGGCTTGAGTTGGTTCATTGACATTTTCCATTAACGACATTATGCTTATCATGCATATTTATCAATAAGGAGTATATGCTTATGTCTACTGAACGTCAAGCCTTATCCAAGGGGATGGTTGTTGCCGTGTCTCTGCGAAGGTTTGGAACCTTGCTACAACACGTTGGGATTGTGACAGACTGGGACTGGCAGGGGCAAGCATGGGTAATTTCCAACTCGCTCGCTCGCAGAGGCGTGGTCGAAGAACCACTGGCGGATTTTGCGGCCGAACAGCCCGTCAAGATTTTAGGCTATTTTGGCACGTTAACCCCGGAGGCGGTTGTGCAGCGAGCACGAAGCAGACGAGGTGACCAATGGAAGCTGTTCTCCTGGAATTGTGAACATTTTGTTCGTTGGGCGCATGGCATAGAACCAGCCAGTCCCCAATTGACGGCAGGTGTGGCGGTAATGGGTACGATCGCTCTGATCGCTTTTGCAGCCTTCGGTCCGGGCACCGCGTCAGGGTGACCGCCGACGAGGTTCCAAAAAGGTCCTGATTCTCGCCACAGTCGGCTTGATGTTTTGGACACCCTGATGGCGGTGCTTTTTGCCGGCACCGCCGTACTCGCCGGAGAGCAAATCCACCTGAACTTTGATGGGCCGGCCATCAACCATCACGGTGCGAAAGAAGGTAAACGGTTGGCGGCCCTCCGCATAACCTTGCTTTTGCAGATGTTCGAGGATGGTGCGATACCGCTCTTCATCAATCGTGCGGTGATTGACCGCCAAATCCACGTCCGTGCTGCCGATGTGTCGCGGCTGCGCTTGACCAAAAAGCAGTTCCGGAACCCAGCCGCCGACCAAGACGATATCGTCGCGGTACTCTCCCAAAATGTGCACGAGTTCCAGCATGACCATATGGGCGGCCTGGGTTGCCTGTTGGGAGTAGTCAGCGCGGGAATTCACCATGATGGCTTGAGCACCTCGCGCAAAATCGCCTCGGCGGCTTCTTCGCCGCGGGCGACGTTCCCGCGGAGGTCCAAGTACGCCTGTAGCGGCGAGACGACCTGGATGCCGTCTCTGTCCTGGCTATCCATCAGCACGCCCTCGTCGTAAGGTTCGATAAGGCTGACGTTGCTGCCGCTGGGTACCCGTTTCCAGTCGAGTTTTTCCGCTACGGCTTCCATCGGCTCACGCACGTAAGCTGCGACCCGCTGGTACCGGACCGCGGGTGCCAACCGCGCGGCGGCGGAAAAAGCGGTCAACGTGCCCAACGGCTCGCCTCCCTGGCTTTTGCCCGCAATCGCACGTTCGATCTCATCGACCGATGCCATGGCATAGAAGTTTTCGATCCGATTACGGGTAAAGCGGTAGGCGGCAGCCCATTCGGCCAGCAGGGCTTCGGGCTTCGCGAGCGAAATGCCTGAATTACTCGACCGTAGCCATTCGCGAGCATCCAGAAGTTTTTTCACGTTCGAGACCTGCCCCAGGCTTACGCCGGCGGTGCCGGCCAACGGCTTGACCAGCCAGGATTCATTGGGATCGCGCATCAGGACGCGAAGAATGCGCTCGGCCTTGGGAGAGTAGAGAGATCGCAGGTCGCGCTTTTCAGTAAACGGGTTCGACTGGCCGGCCTTCCTGATGTAGACCTTATCGATGCAAATGCGGCAATTGCCCGCGAAATCCACATAGCCAATGCCCTCGGCCTTGAGAATCTCCGCGGCGACGTCCGAAATGAATGGCGCGACAACGATCGCGTAGGCGTCCTTGAAGGATGAGCGATAGCGTGCGAGCGCATTGACCGCTTCGCGGACGATGCGCGGCTGGCCGCTCTTCTTCACTTCCAGCAGCAGCGTGCGCTCGCCCGTACCTTGGATGCGAAGTTTTCCAATGCGATCGATTCGCGCGGTGCCGACAGGAACCTCCCGCGGCCCCCAGCGTAGGACGCAAAAGGGGGCGTCCTCAAAGCACTGGGACACGGCGGCGGACGCACGGTCGAGGAAATTGGATTCTTTTTCTTTCACTAAATCATAACCCTTCAACGCTTGCTGAAAGTCAGCATACCACTGAAACAGCCTGAAAGCAACTATTTCATCATAATAATATATTTCAGCGTTCGTTGAAATTCTACTATTTAGTGAAAAATATTGAAGACGATCGGTTTCCTACTGCTGCCGGGCCTCACGAGTTTCTCTTCCACCGTCTCAACGTAATGGCCCGGTGAGACTGGATTACCTCCGTAAAGCCTCGAAAAATGGTCGTTTCTTCGGCCCAATCGCAGGATATCGCGTTTTTTCATCTTACCTCCGCCGGGGTCTTATCCCATGACGACCCGGTGCTGAGTTTCTACCATTCCGTGCGAACTCATTCCTCTATCGAGCTGCCATCTGGACCGCACGGGTGACCGGAGATGTCGGCCAGCGCAACGATGATGTCAAAACGTACCCCGGGAGCAACTCCTCTAATTACGGGCCCACGCCTTCGGCGGCAACGATGGCATCTATGTCGGCGAGGCTACTCGTATTGTGCGTCCCTGCGTACCGGAAAGAACGACGGACGACACCCCCATCACAGGCAAATCAATAATAGCGTCTGCTTTCTGGACCAGCGCGCTGTCATGGCTCGTGAAGAGCAAAATTGCTTGTTTTTCCGCAGCGAACTGACGCAGCGCGTCGAAGATCAGATCTGCGGTGTCCCGATCTATACCGGTGGTAGGCTCGTCAGCAAGGATCAGGCGCGGTGCAGCAGTCAGGAAGACACGGGACAATGCGATGCGGGATTGTTCGCCGCCGGATACGCCCCGAGGCATACATGCGTCATAGCTGCCTTTCAGGCAAGCAATCTTTTCATGGATACACGCCGCCCTGGCTGCTTCGATAATCTGTTCTCGGGACGCACCAGGAGTTGCGTGTGCAATATTCTCCGCGATTGTTCTGCGCCAAAACAAAACGGGGCGCTGGGGCACGTACACAATAGACGAAGCCAGCCATTCCCGGTCTAGTTGACTAAGTGGTTCGCCGGCAATCTCGACGTAGCCGCTCGCGCGGGGATGCAGGCGCGAGAGGTGACGGAATAACGTGGTCTTGCCAGCGCCGGAGGGGCCGCGCAGTGCAATAGTCCGGGCAACATCAAACGATGGCAAGTCGAAAGTCAGTGGCCCAATCGGGCGCCCACTAACTTGGAAGG
>JAKAFK010000137.1 GCA_021817985.1 Pseudomonadota bacterium
TGACAGGTGGTCAAGAATGGCTTGGCGCACTGCGGGCAGGCTGGGTTGCGGTGGTGGCCCGGGGACTCTTTTTTTTCCGTCTCGCCTGAACGATCCGGCGGGTTTGCAGGAAGGCATAGGCCATCATCGTCATCAAAGTGTGGCGGTGGAGCCCGATCCAGGACCGACCCTCGAAGTGGTCCAGGCCAAGCTCTTCCTTGAGTTGCTGATGGGCCTGCTCGCATACCCAGCGCGCCTTGATCGCACCGGCGAGGAGCTTGATCGGGGTGCCGGCAGGCAGGTTCGAGCGATAGTATTTGCGTTCGCCATTCGAGCGATGCTCGCCCACCAGCCAGACTTCCTCACCCGGCATATGTTGGGATCCGGCGGAACCGATTCGCTGAGGCGCACCATCGGCGATGCGTATACGCACGGCGGCAAAGCGCGCAGCCAGGCGTCCCTTCGTTCCCTTGCGCCAACTGACCTGCCGCCACTTCGCGTCTTCGAGCATGGTGTGTGCGGCCCGGGATTTGACGTTCGGCACGTGCCGCACCCGCGGTCGCCCGCGCCCCGCCACTGGGAAGATCAGTTGCACGTCGGCCGGGTAGACCTTTTGGTGCCGTGGGATGCCAACGGCCCAGCAAAGGTCGCGCGCGCTCAGCGCCTGCCGGAACGGAGCGGACAGCCCGTAGCCGGCATCGGCCAGCACACAGCCGAAGCGCACCCCGGCAGCGACGACTCGATCGATCTCCTCAATCGCGATCTCTGGCTTCGTGCGATACTCACGTAAGGGCGCAGGCACGCCGGCCTTGTCCATTCGCGCAACGTCGCTCGTCCAGCTTTCCGGCAGGAACAACCGCAAGCTCAGCATGACCGGAACTTCGCCCGAGGCCAGCGTCACCGAGACCAGCGTCTGGCAGTTCGCGTTCTTCCCCAGCGCCGTGGCATACTGGGGCGCGACGCCAACCGACGCCTTACCCTTCTTCGGCAGAGCGGTGTCGTCGATGATCAGCCACGCTCCGTCTCCGCCTACCAGTTCGTCCGCCTGCTGCCATAGGGTCGCTTCCAGCGGGGCGCTATCCCACAGGCCGGCGCCGATGAAATGATGCAGACGGTCATAAGTGATGGCGTCCGACCGGGCCGCCATCGGCTGGATGCTCTTGCGATCACCCGGCCCAATCAGGCCGGCGACATAGGCCGGACACATCCGGCGCCGCGTCTTGTTACCCAGCCCTTCCAGATACGGGGTAAGCCACCGCTCCAAGTCCGCCTGCCAGTCCTCGTCCATCGCCAGCCTCCCTCAAAGCTGGCTCCTCATGAATCACGCATTTCCCGCCAAGGGAATCCCAAAAATCCCACTTCTGCCAAAGTAGTGCTAGGAGGCGTGGACAAACCTGAACCAGAGGCGGATTGAGGCGAGGAGAGTGAAACCGAGGAAGCTGCTGGCGGTTTGATCGTATCTTGTGGCGATCCGGCGGCTGTTCTTGAGTTTGTTGAAGCAACGCTCGATACGATTGCGGAGTGTGTAGAGAGGGCGGTCGACGGAATGCTGGATGCGGCGGTTTCTCTTGGTCGGGATTTCGGGGATTGTCCCGCGGTCGCGTGCGTCCTGCCTGATCGCATCGCTGTCATATCCCCGATCAGCGAGCAGGATGCCGGGATCACTGTCGCGCTCTTCCATCAGGTCGGCATAAGCTGTGCTGTCGTGAGCCTCGCCGGGGCTCAGGATGATGCCGATGGGCAGCCCCTCGGCGTTGGCGCGGAGATGGATCTTGGTCGAGAAGCCACCTCGAGAACGGCCAAGAGCCTGGCTCTGAGTCCCCCTTTTAAGCCGGCGGCGCAATGGTGCGCCCGGACGATGGTGCTGTCGATCATCTGCAAGGCATCCGCCGGACCGCCGCCATCGGCCAGGGCTTCGAGCATCACGTCCCAGATCCCGCTCACGGTCCAACGCCGGAATTGTCGGTGCACGGAATTCCATCTTCCAAGTTCCGCGGGCAGATCCCGCCACGGCGCGCCGGTCCGGGCAATCCAGAAAATCGCGTCCAGCACGCGGCGATGGTCGGCCGCCGGTCGGCCTCCTGCCGCCCCAGGCTCAGCCAGAAACGGCCTGAAAAACCCCCATTCCTCGTTGCTCATCAATCCACGAACCAACCCTGACCTCCGCTCCAGAAGTCAGCGTCGAATCACATCTCACCGCGTCGTGGGAATCCCCCCGTGCGGTTTGTCCACGCTTCCTAGCACTACTTTGGCAGAAGTGTGATTGGATTTGTGTCCAGCGAACATCTGCAGTGAGGGCATTGCGTCGGTGGTGGACGTGACAGGTGGTCAAGAATGGCTTGGCGCACTGCGGGCAGGCTGGGTTGCGGTGGTGGCCCGGGGACTCTTTTTTTTCCGTCTCGCCTGAACGATCCGGCGGGTTTGCAGGAAGGCATAGGCCATCATGGGGTCCAGACACGAAAGTGCATTTTATGTACGCTAGACGTGAACGGACAGGGAACTCAGGCGACCAGGAGTGATGGCGGACGCCTGAGAGGTCGAAGTTCGCCAGGAGCCGGTTGCCGCTGATCGTTCCAGACATAATCACCTGTGAGGCTGATATGCTCCCATCCGAGCGGCACGGTGTGTTTCTTGATTTCCGGTGCCAATGGTTCCCCTCGCTGATCGAGGCTGTCAAACGCCGCGGCGAGGTAGCGCGAATTCCATAGGATGATGGCCGCGACCAGGAGGTTGAGCCCGGATGCACGAAAAGCCTGGTTCTCGAATTGCCGGTCGCGCAGTTCGCCTAGCCGGTTGAAGAATATCGCACGGGCAAGCGCGTTGCGGGCCTCACCTTTGTTCAGGCCGGCATGAGCACGCCGGCGAAGATCGAGATTTCGAATCCAGTCCAAGGTGAACAGGGTTCTTTCCAAGCGGCCGACCTCGCGTAGGGCAATGGCAAGACCGTTCTGGCGTGGGAAAGCGGCCAGGCGGCGCAGCATCGCCGATGCGGTTGTGGTGCCGGCATGGATGGAAGTTCCCATCCGGAGAAGATCGTTCCAGTTGGTCTCGACATGGGCGATATCGAGTGTGCCGCCAACCATCGGTTCGAGCACCGGGTCCACGGCCATCCCTGGTAGAAGGTACAGGCGGCGATCCTTGATGTCGCGCAGTCGCGGTGCGAAGCGGAATCCAAAGAAGGGGCAGACACCAAAAACGTGATCGGTCGCGCCTCCGGTGTCCGTGTAGTGCTCGCTTATCTGCAAGCCGGTCTGATGATAGAGCAGACCATCGAGCACATGTGGAGCCTCGCTGGCGGTCGCGGCGATGACCTTTGTGTGGAATGGCCCGAACTGGTCGGAGATATGGGTGTAGAATGCGACCCCAGGCTCATTGCCATGGCGGGCATTGATGTCACCAATTCCAGCACCTTGGCTGCCTGCCTGAAAATATTGCCCATCGGATGATGAGGTCGTGCCATCGCCCCACAGCCGGGCGATCGGCAAAGCGCGATGTGCCTCGATCAGTCTGGTCAATGCGGCAGTGTAGGTTTCTTCCCGAACGTGCCAGTCATGAACCCAGGCGAGCTGGCGCAACGTGACGCCGCGACAGGTTTCGGCCATTCGTGTCAGCCCGAGATTGATGCCATCTGCAAGAACGGCCGCGAGAAGAATATTACGGTCATCGGCCGATCGGCCATTCCGCTGATGGGTGAAGCAGGCCGAGAAGCCGGTCCATGCATCCACTTCGATCAGCAGGTCGGTGATTTTCACGCGGGGCACCAAGCTGTAGGCCGCGTCTCGCGCCGCTTCGGCTTTGTCTGGCATGTTGGCGCGCAGAGGGGAAATTTTCAGCTCGCCGTCCGTGATGGTGGCGTCGGGCAAATTGCCAGCCTTCGCCAGGCTGGTTACGACATCGAGATCCTGTTTCAGGGCCTCTCCGCGCCCGGCGATATACGAGGTGAACACGGGATCGATAGCGAGGGGCAAGGGGCCGGCCGCTTTCAGCGCTTCAAAGGTCGGCTGCGGAATCAGGGTGGCTTCAAGGGCCTGATACTGACGGCTACCCTCGACCCAGATATCACCAGCACGAAGTCGCTCCCGCAATTCCCAGATCGCACAGATTTCATAGGCGCGGCGATCGATGGCGCCCTGCTGAAAGACGAAAGACCGCCAGGATCGACGGACAAAACCGGTCGGCACCGTTGCTGGCAGGACCCGTTTTCCAGTGCGCCACGCTTCGCGGATCAAGCCGATCGCTTTGAGCAGGCTGGCCGCACTTTCTGCCCCCTGAAGCGAAACCGTCTCCAGCAGCGCCGGGACAAATTTTCGGATCGTTGCGTATCTGCCGAGCAATTCCGGGGGATGTCCCGGCCGATGTTGAACTTCGGCGCGGTTCATTGCCTTGTTTCTGACTATGCGACCTTTGCGGGTTGAGCAAGATCGGCATTGGAGAGGAGGCTGAGCTTGTGTGCGGCGAGGGCCGCG